>JAKBHG010000032.1 GCA_021836925.1 Microcaldota archaeon
GTTGAATATGTACATTGTAAGATGGTTTGGTATGAGCTCGTGAGCGGAGTGCCTCGAGGTGCTGGCATACCAGTAGTCGATGGACTCCTTGCACCTCTTGACTACCGAGAAGTCGATGCCCGTGCTCTTTGAGACACTGTCCGGATCGCCCTTGCCTTCTACAATATAGTCGAAGAACTCCGGTTTGAGCTGCTCCTCCTTCACGCCGTGCGCCCTGAGTATGTGTACGAACGTGTAGAACATCATGTATATTGTGGAATCGGACAGCGACTCTATTATGTGATTGGGATTGAGCGGGAATTTGGTCCCGAATCCCTGGGCGCGCTCGGTCGCCCTGAGGTTTATCCACGAGATTGTGTTCTCGTACGCCTTCCTCATCTGCTCAGGGTATATCTTCATTCCGCTGATATGCCTGCGCACTTCATCCTTCCACTTCTCGTCGCCATAGTTTATGAACCATTGGTCTGTGACCACCTTAACTATGGCCCTGGTCCCACACCTGCAGTAGACCGGCTCGTCATTGGTGAGCGCGTATATTTCCATTGCATCGTGTGATGTGATGAGCCTTTCCTTTATCTTTTCCCTTGCCTCGCTCTCCTTCATGCCCTTGTACTCGCCTACAGCCATTATCCCCCTGTGGGACTCGTCCTTGTACAGCTTCTTCGTAGCCTGTTCAAGTATCTCATCCGATGCAGAGGCTTTCCCGCCTGCGGCTTCTATGTATGCGAGTGCGGGCACCTCTGCGCTTTCCCCTTCCTGCCCCTCTATCATTATGACGGTTTTGTACTGCATGTCCGGCAGGACGCGCCCCTCGCTTCTAAGTCTTTCCAGTGCTGCATAGTCGAACGGCGCGTGTGAAGGCACCGACATGACCACACCTGTGCCGACCCCCGGCTTGACGAAAAAGCCAGGTAGAATTGGTATGCTCTCCTTCGTCAGCGGGTTGACAGCACTCTTCTTTAGCAGCTCTTCTACAGGTACATCACCGATCTTCTTCACGCTCATCTGGTATGATAGGGCCTTGGATGACTCTTCTGATATGTAGTATCTTGCACCTTCTATCTCTGCTATTATGTAATTTGCATTTGTGCTGATGAACAGGTTGGTAACTGCATAGAGCGTCTCGGGCCTGTACGTCGTACATATGAATGAAATGTCCGAGGAAGAGTCTTTGAACTTGACAGCCGCAAGGGTCTCTATCTCAGGCTGCACGTCATGCATAGTGTCGTGCTGGCCGACTGCGTTGCCGTCGTTCGTGCACCATCCAACCGGATGCCTCCCGGTCACGAGGTACCCTCTCTCCTTGAGTTTCGAGAACTGCCACTCTACCATCTTTGAATAGATGGACTCGGTTGAGACGAATACCCTCCTCCAGTCAACGCTGTAGCCCGCCATCTTCATGCTCTCTATTGTAAGAGGGGTGAAATAATCCAGTATGACCTTCGGATCCGCCATGCTCCTGATTATTTCTTCCGGCACATGGAATATGCTAAGCTCCTCGAATATATCACGGTCGTTCGCCGCTATCCTCTTCGCGAACGCGATGACTGGCGTGCCGGTGGCGTGTACGCCCATCGGGAAAAGCACATTGTGGCCGCGCATCCGCATGTACCTGGCGTAAGTGTCTGCAGTGCCGTAAGTCCTCAGATGCCCTATGTGCTGCGGTGCATTTATGTACGGCCATGCCGCCGTCACCAGCATGCCGCTGTCTTCCCCTGGCTCTGACTCGAATATCTTCGCTTCCTCCCACTTTTCCCGCCATTTCTTCTCAATGGCCTTATAATCAAGCATCGCATCACGTCGCTGAGCGCGCATTAACCTGTTTAGCGGCGATATCTATTAATTGTTTTGTTCATATATCACTTCGTGCCGAGGTAGAAACGATGACTGATTTCCTGCTGCTCAGATTGGCGAGCGTTATTGTGATAGCGATTGTCTACATGCTGTTCGACCTGCTCAACAAGAGAAACATACCCACGATCGTCGCATACGCAACGCTTGCATATGGTGCGCTCCTTACGGTCATGCTTCTTAACCTGAGCGCGATAGGGATAAGCGCGCTCATCGCCGCGGTAGTCCTTGGTTTTGGGTATGTCGTGTACAGGGCAGGCCAGCTCGGCGCGGCCGACGTGATAGAGTTCGCCGCAATCTCACTTATCCTCCCCATACAGGGCACGCCGGTCCTTCTGGGTGCGATACCGCAGCTCGGACTTCCCTTCATGCTCTCGGTGTTCATAGCAACCGGAATATCTGCGCTCGTATTCGCTTCGGTCTACTACCTTCCAAGGGCAAGAGGCATCTCCGGAAAGCCGGTTCTGCGCCTTGTGAAGAAACCAGACATATTCAAGGGTGTACTATTCTCGCTTGCATACGTAGCTCTCATAGTATCGATGGAACTTACGCTGCACGTAAGTGCATATGGTATGGCGGTGCTGCTCGTCCTGCTTGTCGGATCGTTCCTCATAGCGCTGTTCAACAAGCCGATAGCCGCGGCAATGATGAAGGAAATAACACCAGGCAAAATGGAAGAGGGGGACATGATAGCGGTAAGCATGATGGAGAAAGATACGCTGGAGAAGGTGCACAAAAAGGTGCGCGGCTTCGGGAGGCTAGCGACTGAAGAGCTGATAAAGGAGCTCCGTACCAAATTTCCCCGTATGAAATTCCCCGTATATGTAAATGCAATGCCGCTTGCCCTGCCGATATTCACAGGGGTTATCGCGTCGGTGTTATTCGGGAATCTTATATTGCTGGTCGTATACTGAACCTGATCAGGTGTTAGAGCACGATCAGTATGCAGGTGCGCGTTCCATCAGCTTTTCCTTTAGCTCCTTCTCTTCGGATATGCGCCTGAGCTCATCCCTGCTTATCACAGGTATGCCGAAGATGCTTTCTATTGAGGCCTTTTCGGATATGAAGAACGGGAAGTCTCTTTCCGTAAGCTCGTGTATCCTGGCATAGACCTCTGCGCGCTTACGCAGCGTCTTTCTGTCGGTTATCTGTCCGGCCTCGTACCTGAACTTCATCTTTCCTATCATCTTGAACGGCCCTGACTCCATCTCAAGCATGCCTATGCCGCTATCAGAGCCTTTGGACCGTGGCACTTCATGATGCTCCGACGCGGATTGATTGTATTCACGCACCGTCCTGATATCCGAACCGAAGAAATGCTCGAGCTTCCTCCAGTTCCCAAGCGACACATATGTACTTTGGTTCTCATACCTATATATGCTATTTACGGATATTCCCGTGGCTTCGGAAAGTTCGTGCATGCTCATGCCGCGCTTCCTCCTCGCAGCTGCAAGTATGCCGCCATCTATCTTATATTTAGCACCGAGGAACCTCTCAGCATTTGCAGGTGCCTCGCCGTCCATGACGTGCCCCATTGTCTCTAGGGATATGCAGCTTATGCCGTGCCTGCTGAACGCTATTCCCTCGCTGAGCCTGCCTCCTTTGTATCCACTGCCTACCGCGAAAGCGCTTGTGCCGAAGAAATCGTTGAGCGTCGCTATCGACTTGGCCGTCTTGTCATCTATAGAGTCTATGTTCTCCACGATCTTGAGGAGCATCATGTTGCCCTTCCTCTTTGCAACGATGTCGAAACATGAGCGCACATTCTCGAGCTGCACGCTCGCGAAGCCATGTCTCTCAAGGACCTTGAGTGTATCTCTCAGCAGGCGTCCGTTCCGCATGCATACCATTGGGTATCTTTTTTATTTATACGTTACGTATGTATCCGTCGCCATAGGAATCAGGCAAATGGACCGTATGCACAACTCGTTCAGGTCTGTTCAGGAGCAGTTGGCCGGGCTATATGGCGCTGTACTGGTAGTGGTGATAAGATAGAAATTGCAACCTGTCCTAAAAATGCATGCCAGGCAGAAGCTATACCGGGCTCGAAAGTTTCTTTATAAGGAGTTCGGCCGCGGCCACGGAAATATTCCTGTAAGTATTGGAGTTGTTGTAGGAGTTCACCACGACAGTCCCGATCATGTTCCTGTACGCGAAAAGCGTCGTGTACTGGAAGTCGGGCATGTTCTCGTTCGCATTGCTGCCCGTGTTGTTAAGTTTTTCTATAATAGGCAGTGTCGTATTGAACACGGCGACCGAATATACAGTGTAGATGTGCACCCTGTTTTCCCCGACGCTGGCGTTAGATGCGTATGTGTTGTTGTAATAAAAGCCGGTTATGGACTGGTTTGCATTGTTGCTCAGGAGCAGGGTGCCCAACGCCTCTTTCGCCGCGGTGGCGTTGGACATCATGAATACGCTTGACGTTATCAGCGTGGGGGCCTTTACCGTCGTTTTGTTCAGCTGGAAGGACGACGTGGAGGATTCCAGGTATCCCTCGTTCTCCAGCACCCCTGAAAACATGGTTATGTTGTTTACCATGTTGGGAGCATATGTCGAATTAGGCAGAAGGCCCGCCATATCCGCAGGCGTTATGTTTGTCAAAACGCTGACGCCGATGTCATAGAAGTGCATGGCTATGGCCGCCATCGCAACGGCGATTACCAACGGCACCGCAAGATAAGGCCATATTCTGCGCTTTGACTTTGCTCTCAATGGAATCAGCCAGGTATAGTGTTGTAGATATGCTTCGCTATGCTGTCTATATAAGTGTGGTTGAACTTCCCGTTTATCCCATAGCTGTTTATTACCACTGTATAGTTGCCCTTGTAAAACGCCACTGCATAATTGTCCATGGATGTGTAAATCGGATACAGGTCTGTCGCCGACCCGGTGGTGTTGCCGATAAGGATCGGCCCTTCATGGAGGTGCACAGTGAGTATGCTGTTGTTCGGGCTCTGGGTGAGCACGCTGTTGGTATTGAAGTAGTATGTGCCGTTTATCTCCCTATTCCCGAACATGGACATGAACTGGTTTTTCGAACCGTTCGGGTTGCTGAATTCGGATATCGAGGCGAATATCGATACTGGATAAGTGTAGTTTGCGTATTGCGGAGGCACGGCCTGGTTGTATGTCACATCGGTCTCCTGGGCGCCGGTCATGAACGGCCGAGTGAAATTAAGCCCGTACATGCCGTTGTAAAGGTTGAAGTCAGGCGACGTGGCGTTCTTAGGCATCTCTACATATTGGAACGTGGCATATTCTGACGCATTTGGGATCCCGAAAAGTATATTGCTCTTATTGACAAGGTAGGTGTTGTTTGTAGGCAGGGGCGCGACGCTGGTCGTGGGTTGCGGGGCGCTGGTCGTCGTGGACGGCTGTGAGGTAGTCGCCTTCCCGGTGATGCGGCCGCCGATCGGATTCACGGTCATGACAATGTAAAGCAAAACCGATATTATGGCTATGACAGCAACTGCGGAAATCACGAAATGGCGCTTGCTGTTATTCCTGGGATTCCCGGGAGCAGGATTCCCTGAAGCGGGATTCCCTGAAACTGGATAGCCCGCTGTGACGCTAGGCGCAGGCACTGGTATCGGCACTGCGCCGTTGTCGCTGCCCATCAAATTGCCGTTCTCTTCGGTTGACATTACAGCACCTTTGGAAGACTTCATGAGACTACATAGCCGTCTATCACATACGCGTCGGTCGGCGCAGTGTTTATGTCGTATATGCTTACGTTTGTGTTGTTAACTATGTGTATGCTGCTCACCGGTATCTGCCTGCCTAACGGGCCCGTCAGCATGTCGCCGACCTTGAGATCACTTATCAGCATCTGCTTCCCGTTGGCAGTTATGCTCGCCCTGCCGTCCGTAATCAATTGCCCGTTTATCACGTAAACGCTGTTGGCGTACCTGTGCTTTATCCCGACCACGACTGTCGGGACAGGCGTTCCCGTCTTAACGTTATAGCCAAGGACCACTGTCCCGTTCTTCAGCGAGCTCACAGGCACGATGTCCATGTTTGCAAGCGTTATGAGCGAGCTTCCGGCGACAGACGAGGGGCATCCAGGTTCACTAGTGCTGTCCTTGTCTATCAGGAACCCGTTTGCGATGTAATTGTTCACTGGGCTCCCGATGAAATCATACACGATGCCGCCGGTGTCGTTCACGTGTATCGACCTTATCGTGACATTGCTCCCGTTCAGCGGGTCGAACAGCGTGTCGCCCACCTTCGCGGCGTACGCCCTCTGCCACTTCCCGTTTATGTACATTATCTCCAGGCCGTCGACTTGCAGATTCCCGTTGAACGTGTACTTGTTCGAGGCGTAGAATGTCTTGACATACGACACCGTTGAAGGCTGCAGTTTGTGCGCCACGAGGTTGTATGACATGACCTCGTCGCCAGCCTGCACCTGGTACGCCTTGATCACAGTCCCATTGGCCAACGTTATGTTCATGTTACCGTATATGGACGCCTGGGTGGATGTAGGGCATGACGTAGTTGCGACTGATGTGGTTGATGTGGATGTGGATGTTGTGGACGTAGATGTTGACGTCGAAGTGGTAGTATATACAAGGAATGGCGTGTACATAGTTGAATTCCACGGGCCTTGCGTCTGGCTCCAGCTATTTATGTTAGTTGAGGCACTAGTGGCGTATACTGTAGAGGAGTTATCCAATCCACCAGAGCTTTGTCCGCCATAACAGTATACGTTTGAGGTACCCAAGAGCTGGGCGCAGGACATAGTGGTTAAGTATGCAGGATACGAAGATGCTGTTAGAAGTATATTAACGTAAACGTCACTGGTGTTGATGGTGATATTTTTAATGGAAGGATTGTACCATATACCATTCCCAGCAGTGTTAGTGCTGCAACCGCCTCCATTATTGTTGTCGATATTGTCGACGGAACCAAGTACAAACAGGGTGCCTGCGGATGAAACGAAGGAGGTAAGTGGCCCATAAGTATCAGGCGCACAGAGAGGATTATTTGAATTAGGCACATACAACTGCTCAAAAAAGTTACTGGAAGCACCGCCACTAGTATAAGGCGACCATTTGGGCCATTGGATATTTTCCGCGCTGCCGACCGCCGTGCTCGCGACGGCAGCCACCATCGCAGGCAGGCTCCCCCTCGAGCGCCGGGAGGCGTGGTCCGCCCGCCTGCGCGCGGCGGGGTTCGCGCACCCCTGCCCCCTCGTCACGGCGTCGGGACCTCGGACCGAGGCGCTGACCGCCGCAGCGATGGCAGCCCACCGCTACGGCGACCTCCGCGGGCAGATGGCCGTCGCGGCCCTCTCCCAGTGCCTCAGCGACGGCGAGCGCGCCGGCGCGCGCCACGAGCTCGAGCGGCGCGCGGCGCCGGTCGTCCCCTTCTTCGACGCGGTCCCGTCGCACGCAGGGGCGCTCGAGCGCACCGCGCTC
>JAKBHG010000033.1 GCA_021836925.1 Microcaldota archaeon
CTGCGCCACGGGACCTTCCCGCTGCTCGCACCGGAGACAACGATTCCGAACGGCCCCGTCGGCACCGCGGTGGAGGCAGTCCTCCGCCGGGAGCGGATCACGCTCGCGGGGCTGTGCATCCCCGGCACCCCGCTCTTCTTCAACATAACAGGTGTGACGATCTTCGGGCCGTTGCCTCCTGCCCCTGGCGTACAGATCGACATATATGACTCTGTCAATACCCTAACCAATCCGGCCGCAGACCCTGCTAACAACCTCCTGATCGCAGTGTACACGTACAACGGGCCGCGGCTCCTCTACCACACTACGGCAAACGTTCCTGTTGGCGCCAACGTACAAGTTATGGGCGACATCCCTGCCCTTGGGAACGGGGTCGTGACATTCAGCGGTGAGAACGGAGTGCCAGTGAACGTGATCCTCTCTGCTAATACTGCCGTGGACGGTTCCATACCTGTTGGCCAGTCCACATACTTCACATTCAACATGCCAGAGATTGCCAATGCACTCTCGAACGTGCCTAATACCTTCTTGCTGGTCAATCTGACTAACAGCACGACTCTTGGCGGAATGCCCGCGTACTCATTCGTAAGGTTCGGTGCCAACATGCTGAACAACCTGTTCTACATAAACTCTGCTGGCAACTCCATCGTTGAGCTTGCGGCAAATGTCACTGATCGCGGCAGCGGCATCGGATCCATAACACCAATGGCCTTCTCATATTACATGGCCTCGAACGTGATAACGTTCAACGCGGTTTCGGCATCAACCTCCAACACTTTCACGTTCAACTCGGCCACAGCCTCTCCAGGCCCTAACTTTGCAAAGGCTACTGTTTTGGACAGCGGCTCGCCTCAGGAGTCAAAGTCAGGCATCTTCTCTGCAGTTCTATTTCCCCCTCTCGCCCCGGCGACCCCTGTCATAACCAACACCTCGATAAAGGTGGGGGAGACAACGTTCATCGATGTATTCTTCTCCGGAGGGCAGCCCCCTTACACGGGCTATTGGTCTATTCTCCCTCCAAGCGCGAGCACCACAAGGAACAACACGATGATCATGACGCTGCCAACCAATGAGATAACCCTCCTGGTCAACGTCACTTCATCCAACACGATAATATTCACTCCAACTATGGGCACCAACAGCGTTGTCGGTGGAGGAAGGAACAACTCACTCGAGCTGTACATCTCGAATCACGATGCATACCTTAAGCTGCCAAGCTTCGGGGGAATGGTACAGAACGCGCTCCTGCTTGCAACGGGCCTTGTAAACAACACCGTATACGGGCTCTGGGGAGCCAACACAGTGGTGAACAGCTCCGACCCGAGCGCACAGTTCTCCATAACCAATCCCAATGCGGTTACGACAACCTCCACAACGACAATCTACTACACCACAGGCGGCGGAGCAGGAGGCGGAGGGGGAGGCGGAGGTGGTGGCGGTGGCGGCGGAACGCAGAAGCCGATTGTATCCAACGTTACTGGGGGCACCAACGTTACCAACATACACGCGCTCAATGCGTTCACTGTGAAGCTCTGCAATCAGACATTCACTGCCACTGACAACTTCATAACGCCCAACAGCACCGGAGTCACAATCGACAACAAGTCCATCACACTCTATCCAAACGTGCCGGTGGCGATAGGCACGGGCTCCGGAGGAACGTGTTATGTGATGCTCAACCAGTTGCTCTACATACCAATAAGTCAGAACGTCTCCATATCGTTCTACCAGCAGGGCAAGGTCTTTGTGCACACTATAAACATTACCGGATCGGCCTTCAACACAACCATAACAATCTCGCGCAATGCATCTACAAACATCAACTTCACAAATGAGAATATCCGCATAGTCGTCTCGACGTTTTCCGCTACGTCACTGTCTCCTAAGTTCACTATAGAGAACAACACAGGATCCACACCTGGGCTCGCGAACAACTCGAAGATCCTCTCGTTCAACATCTCGGTCTCTTCAACCAGCGCCTCGCTCAACATTACTGCAAAGGTTCCGTGCAATGCCTCGTCATCGATAGGCGTCTACAAGCTTGTGAATGGCACGTGGACAAAACTGCAGTCCACAGTGGACACGGCCACATGCGCTGTCACTTTCACGCTCACCGGAGGCGACCCGACCATAGGGGTATTCCAGAGCCAGGCTACCGCTCCTCCACCCCCGACATCCACGGTGCAGCCCACCACAGCGGCAATGACCTCCGTGGCGGCAGTCACCACTATGCCCGCATATGCGGGGCAGGGCACTTCAGCTACAACTGCTGTTATTGTTATCATCGTAATAATCGTAATCCTTGCCTTGGCTTATTACTATTACAGAAGAACAAGATGACCTATGAAAGGCCAAGGGCCGTTGGTCCAGACAGCGGCAGAACCCGCAAAGTCTATAACCTATGCTTGGGCTTTCCTCCTTCTTAATTCTTTCGTGCGAATCTGTAAGGCCTCCCAACCCTTATATATGAGGAAAGGCTCAGTGGTAATCAGGAGATGATATGGCAGCAATAGCGGAGAGGGAGAGAGACCCTGTAGCTATGCTGCTGAGGCGTAACTCTGCCCAGGATGACGAGCAGCAGAGGGCAGCCGATAGACGCGAGGCTGCGGATCGCAGGTCGTCCGAGGAGCAGACTCTCATGGAGCTGCAGCGCAGGCCGACAGGCTTTGGCGTCACCTCACAGAAGATGGTCAGGGTGACACCGAAGCTCACCGTGGAAGGACTGGGCGAGATACAGGCCGATTCCTCGCTAGTCGTGCTCTTCTCGAGGGTGAGGAGAGGGGCCGAGCCCACGAGCACGAAGACCATCCATGGGAATGGATTCGGGATGACCGAGTTCGATGAGGAGAATTTCGCGAGGCAGTAGCGGCGCCAGTGACTCGTCGAAATATTAAAAAGCGTTATCTGAGATACTTCATCGCATTGACATGGCGAAGCAGGAGAATCTTGAAGAGGAGATCGAGAAGGAGTATTCCGGGACGTCTCCGCAGGAAAGCAATGAGGCGGAATCCAAAGAGGAGCCCAAGTAGATAAGTTCCGGAAAGATCGGCGGGCTCAAGTTCTTCATCATAGCAATAGTCGGGGCTGTCATAGAGTCTGTTGCGGCGGGACTCAGCATACATACGCTGCTCATATGGGCGCTCATCGCCTCGATAATCGGATATCCGTTCTTCCTGAAGGTCAGGAAGGCCAAAAAGCCTGACGCGTACGTCTATGGGACGATCTTCTTCTCCTCGGCTGTCTTCAGCGTCTTCGGTATCGTTGCGGTGTACGTCATCCTCAGGGAGAAGGGCCTTGCCGAGTAAGACGCGATGCGGCAGCCGCAGAGTTTGTAGATTTCCTATAAAAATCTATCATTCGGTATCCAATCGTATGCGCGTGCGACCGGCTCTCCTCGAAGGCGAGAGGAATCTGCCAGATCCAATGTGGCTGCCCAGAAGGGACATGCTGCTCACCAGCTCCCCTGGATTTCGTCAGGAGCGGGTATCTTCGTTGCTCACCCCTAAGACCGATGTAAAGAGCCCTGCCGAAGAAGCGTGCAAGTGGGCCCTGCTAGAACGGGGGGTGGTTGCATACTACGAGGTGCACACATTTCCAGTGAGCGACGGCGTGCACGCATATCTCCCGGATTTTACCCTTGAGCTTACCGTGAACGGGAAGCAGGTGATCCTCGAGCCGCACGGGTTTCCATCGGAGGTTCACATGACCAAATCGGCAAAGCGCGTCGTCAGAAAGAGGAAGAGGGCATATCTGGGCAAGATGGGCACGTTCCATGAGGATTACAGATCCGACCTACACCTGATAATCATCTCCAACTACAACGGGAAGGGCCTGCGCGAAGTTGCGGACGAGTACTGGAACATTCCGATAATAAATGCTCGTCCTATCGAGAGTTATCGCGCCGGGGAGATAAGGCTCGGGCAGAAGCTCTCAGGCCTCATACGGCGTTCGGACCAGAGGGATCTATTCATCAGTCGCGAAAGGGAGGCATTGAAGGAGCTCGCGCGTGCAAGCTGATCTCCCATATCCAAGGGCTCCTCAGCAGAAATTCTCAATGATTATGTTCTGGGTGTAGCTTCCTCCCGAAGCACCTGCCGGTATACCGACCCCGAAGTATATCCCGTTAGATCCGCCTGCCGTAAGGTAAACGAGCGTATTGGCCGGAGACTGGGTAAGCGCGTTAGCTGCCGCGTACGATGTGCCCGAAGCCCCGGCCCAGACGGTATTTCCAGCCCCGAATGAGTCTGTTCCTCCCATAAACCAGTCGGATCCAGAGACATACATGTATGATGGGGCCGATCCTGAGTCGGTGTCAATTATGCTGTTTATTGTATAGGTCTGCGACTTAGGGCTGATCTGCCCAAAGTCTATCGCCCCCGTATTCAGTGAGACTGTGCATATCGACGCCGCGCTGAAGGATACCGAAGTGCTATTCCCTGTTACAAGCGTTCCGCTCACGGGGGAAGGCACGTAGACATTTGCTCCGATGACCACGTTCTGCGGAGAGAATGGGTAGTTCCCGGGAGGCTGCCCGAAGACTATGTCATTCGGGGCCACCGCGTTTGACTCAACGCCATTATATATGACGGCCCACGCCTCTCCGCTGTTAGGGAGTCCTGTCTCGGCGAATCTGGAAATCCCTACTATCTGGCCCACTCCGTATCCTGGCATGACGCCTTCAGGAGGGTACGCCCTCGCCCTGGCCCACTGCGCGGTGAACGATCCTGACTGGTAATTGCTCAACCCAAGATACGGATAGTAATTGGCTATGGTAAGATTGTTGAAGTTCGAGGTTCCTAGCGCAGTATAATTATCGTATGCGGTTTCGTATCCTGTGGCGTTCCATGCGAAGCCCACCACCGAGTCGCTCACCGGCATCGGCATCGCCGACGAGACAGAGTACGAGCAGCCAGATGGCTCCTCTACCGTCTCCCCTGAGTTCGGCGATCCGGCTCCCCAATCGTACTCATATCCCGGGCAGAGGTCAACCCAACTGGACTTCGACAGTCCTGTAGCCTCTCCAATGGTTGGATATATCCCTGCAGTCGCAGTTCCTGCAGGATCATAGAGCATCTCAATGACCTGCGGGTATATGCCCTTCGATGCAGTAGGCAGGAAGACGTAACCAGAGCTTCTCGTAGCAGCAAACGTCGCCCCATTATTCACCGTAACCTTGCCGTATGCGTTCTTCACGGCATTATGCCATATGGCGCTAAGGTGCGTTCCCGAGAAGTTGTCATACGTGCTGAACACTGCCTTCCCGTCATCGTATTCTGCGTAAGAGGGGCTCATCTCGGGCGCCTCACCCACATCCATGCTGTTCGCAAACAGATTGTCTGATTTGGGAGCAAATCCCATGTAGACCACCACATTCCCTCCTCCGGGTATGCCGCCGGCTATCTGGATCCAGTAGATGGTGTTCGTGGACGTGTACATGCCGGATGCGTTGGCAGGGCTGTCGAGAAGTACATTGCTTGCGCTCCCCTCCATCCACGATGGCACAACAACAGAGTTCGAATAGAAGAACTCGATGTTGTCAAGGTTTCCTGCCTCATATGCGCTGTACGACTGGCTGTCTACTGTTATCATCTGCTGGAACGGCGCCGACGTTGCCGATGGCTGCGAGTTGGTTATCGTTATCGGCACGTAGCCTGTGATCGTCGTCGGCACTATCACCACCGTAGGGTCCACCGCGCTGTAATTCCCGTTGCCTCCTGTATCGAAGGTGATAGTCGCATTGCCTCCTCCGGCTACGTCTATTGGGAGAGAGCGGTTGACGGCGCTTGCGTTGAACGCCTCTGTATAAGAGGTGCCGTTAGCAAGCCGCACGGTGTATCTGTAAGGCGCCACGTTGTTTCCGTAAAGTCTGCTCTGCAGGTTAAGCGACACAGTATGCGCCCCGGATCCTGCCGGCACCGGCACGTGTATCACGGCCGTGGAGTTTGGTGCTGAGACCTCCGATCCATCGATCCCTATGGATAAATTCGGAACCGCCTTTACTATGCTTACGTTGTAATATGTAACTATGCCTCCGCTGTACGCGATGTAGTTGAGCCTCTCCCCTGCCTTGGGGTAATTGCCGTTCTGGCTCACCTGTCCGTATGGGGCCTCGACAGTCTCGTTGAATATGTATGGGCTTCCAACAGGGCCGTTTCGATAGAATGCAGAGAGTGCGTTCGCCGTAGCCGCCATCTGTCCAGGGGTCATTGATGAGAGGTTGCTCATGTTGGCATAGCCCAGCATGATCGGTCCGGGAGTACCTGCGCCTCCGGCTTCTGTGGGTTGCACTCCCTCTGCCATTGCCCCGCCAGAACCCCCATACGAGCTGATTATATGGCCAATCTCCGCATATCGTGTGTAGTTCACGCTTCCGTGGTTTCCGATGATGGCAAGTGCGGGTGCAGGCAGCGGCATATGGGAGACACCGGACCCGTTAGAGCTCTGGTTCTGCGGGCCTCCCGCACTTCCCGTAAGGTTGATTCCTTTTTGCTGCGGCAACGGGGCGATCGGATGTGCAATGGCAGTGGCTGACAACAGCGAGAATACCACAAGCATTGCGAGGCACGTAACTCTGGCGTTGCGCATTCCATCACCCTATCGGAAGGCGCCTCTCCCTCCTGAGAATTCTGTCAATCCACGAGACCTTTCTAAGCTCGGTGATCTTCTCGCCTCTTTTTCCAGCACGCTGTGCGCAGAAGGCAGCGAGAGAGAGTATCCCTGACGAGAACCTCGCACCCCTCTTCAGCAGGCATGCCGGCACATGCATCGATATGCTCATTGGAACCACATCGTCGTCCCCGAGTTCCCCTATCGTTTTGCCGCCATACTCGTGCTCTATATCGTAGACTCCGAGTTCGTACTTCCTGTTGCGTATTCTGTTTATCACAAGGCCATGCGACACATTCCTTCGGTCAAACAGGACCCCAAGCCGTATGCTGCTCGCGAAGGACGGCATGTCCGGAGACATCACAACGATGCCATAATCTATGTGGTGTATGCAGCTTATGATCGGAGATCCCGGGGAGGTATCGAATATCACGAAGTCGTAGTCGCCTCCGAGCATCTCCTCCGTAGCCCTCTCGACCTGATGGGTCTGCAGCCCTTCCTCGCTCTGCATCGCCTCTCCGAGAAGCACGTAAAGACCGGAGCGTGGATGGATGACAAGCGACTCATCAAGCTTTGACCTGCCTCTCATCACGCTGCAGCACCCCTTTCTGGAATCTTCGATGCCGAGGTGTATGCCGA
>JAKBHG010000034.1 GCA_021836925.1 Microcaldota archaeon
GATGTGCTCAACTATGGGTTCAAGAACTTCCTGAGCAAGACCGAGGCTGAAGACCTCAGCTACGGCAGGGTCACTGATCTGTCGCTAGCTACGAAGCTACTCATGGTGCTTAAGGGAGCGACTAACATAACGGCGTTCAAGAACCTGCTTTACGTCGTGAAGGTAATGAAGAAGCTCAACGACACATATTCAAAGTATCCTGAGAGTCCAGACACGTTCCTCAAGTGGAGGGAAGGCGTGGTGTCTGACATAGAGGATGCGAAAGAGCGTTTCAAGCCACATCCGATTTGAAATCAAAGAAAGGACAAAAGTGAGCGAATGACATCACAAGAATTCACAAAGTTCGAGAAGGCTGCGATAATAGGCGCGCGGGCCCTGCAGCTGGCGTACGGCGCGCCGCCTCTCGTCAAAGTTGAGAAGGGCATTGTTAGCCCGCTGGACCTTGCCGAGCGCGAGTTTGAGAAGTCCGCGATACCGATCACGATACTGGAATGAAGTGGCGTGATCCATTTCAATATTCGCATTATCTCCTTTCCATCCTTGGTGCGTCAGGAAAATTCCCGACAGTGCCGAGCATCTCTCCCCTTATGCTGTATATTTTCGAGCCCTTCAGGTCAAAGACTCCGCTCCTTATGAGCGGACTTATGCTCGAGAGTCTTTTGTCGTTCACTGCCGTGCCAGTTATCATCTCATTGAACGCGGGCATGACTATCAGTTTCGACTTTACGTTGAACTCCCCATACCGTTTGCCTGCGATATCCGAATCCACGTCGGAGACGAGCCACGCCTTCTCCCTGTAAACATGCTTGTTCCTGTCAATTACGCTGATGGCGACGTGGTTGTGCGCAGTTATTATGTAGTCAGACATGATGCCCTTTTCAGTGGGCCACCTATTGCCGTGCAGAAGCGTCACGTTTCCTACAACGAGCTCGCGGTGCATGCGGTCCTTCTTTACGGGGAATAGTTCTGTGAAATGTGCATCATGGTTGCCGAGGACTATGTCAAGGTCATAGCCATCAAGTTCGGAGAAGAACTTGTTGAGGAGCAGAAGCTCGCTCCTTTCAGGGTACAGAATCGTATCCTTTATGTCGCCCAGCAGTATTATCCGCGTTGCGCCGAACTCCTTCGCGATGTCCTTTATCCTAGTAGCCATCTGCGCCGTGGATATGTCCGCGTTTATCCCTCTCTCCCTGAGCCGCAGCTCGTTCCCCACATGCAGGTCTCCGACGACAACTGCGCTCTTGCCTCCCTGCGTGAGGACAACCGCCGACTCGTCGTAAACGAACTTCAGACCGTCCTTCTCCATCCGATCATCGCTAGTCCAGTACAGTTTGGCTGTATAAGGAATAATAATGTGCAGATATGTAACTTATTGCCGCGTAAACGGATGGCGATGGAGCGGCGCGAGTGGAACAATGGCTGACATGTCCCCATATGTGGGCAAGATAGACGGTATAGATATACAGGTGCACTGGATATCGATACTGTTCCTGCTGTTCACGCTGCTGGTTGGCCTGTATTTCTTCCTGCTTTGGTTCATCATACTCCTGTGCATACTGCTCCACGAGCTGGCGCATTCGATAACTGCGAAGAGGAACAGGGTAGGTATAAGGAAGATACTTCTAATACTGCCGCTCGGAGGAGGCTCCATCATAAAGGATCCGTCGATAAAACCGGACGTGGAGTTCAGGATAACCCTTGCGGGACCGCTGGTCAGCATAATGCTCGGCCTAGCGTTTGGGATACTCTCGATATTCATTCCAGGCGGATTAGCCAGGAGCATGGTGCAGCTCCTATTCCTGATAAACATAGCGCTTGGAGTGCTGAACCTTGTGCCGTGGTTCCCGCTGGATGGGGGCAGGCTGTTGAGGAGCTACCTGCAGAAGACGCGCAGCTTCTTCGACTCGACTAAGATAAGCGTAGACGTGAGCAAGGTGGTCACCGCAGTGTTCGTAATAGGGACCATCGTGTTTGCGGCGTTCTTCATGGGCAGCTACTCATTCGGATACAGGGAATTCGTGGTTCTGATAGACATCATAATGGCGATGTTCATATACTCCGGCGCGCAGGGGGAGATGCAGGCAACATACGCAAAGGAGTATTCAAAGGGGATGCGCACATCCGACCTCATGAGCACCTCGTTCATACTCGCGAAGCCCACATGGAACATACGCCAGATACACGAGGCGATGGTCAGGCAGCACAACCACATAATATTATTCATGAACGGGAAGAGCGTCAGGTACATACCTTCGATATCATACCAGTCGCTGCGCAAGCCACCTGGCAGGGCGGTCACGGCCATGGACATCAGCAGGGAGATACCGGCAGTGCGCAGAAACACTACTGTTACTGACGTGATAGACATAATGAGGAATGAGGAGAGTGCCATGGTCGCGGTAGTGGAAGGCCAGCGCATAATCGGCTATGTACTCGCCCAGCACCTCGAGTCAATGCTTGCGCTTAGGATGCATGAGGACTCCGTGAGGAAGGCCGGCACAAGGAAGCAATAAAAAACATAAGGATATAATAGCTATAGGCGACAAGGCGACGCTGGCCTGATTGCATGCTGCATTTAGAGTCACTCGTACTGAACAACTTCAAGTCGTTCAGGCATGCAAGGATCAACTTCAGCGGAGGCTTTAACTGCGTGGTCGGGCCCAACGGCTCCGGCAAGTCGAACATATGCGACTCGATACTGTTTGCGCTTGGCGAGCTATCGCAGAGAAGGATGCGCGTCAATTCATACCTGCAGCTCATAAACAACAGCGCAAAGCCAGGTGAGGATGGCCTGAAGAAGGCGAACGTAAAGCTGCTCTTCACCGGCGATGCAGACATAGAGGTATCAAAGACCATATCATCGAACAACAAGGTAAAGTACAGGCTTAACGGCGTCAGGAGCACGAGACAGGAGATACTTGACATGCTGCACGCCCACAAAAGCGAACTTAGCGAGGTCAACACGATAGCACAGGGCGAAATCGTCAGGTTTCTGGAGCTGGACCCGAAGGAAAGGAGGGAGCTGATAGAGGTCGCCGCAGGCATAAAGGAGTTCAACGACAAGAAGGGCTCCTCAATGAAGGAACTAGAGAAGGTCGAGGCGAAGATAAACGAGGCAAGCATAATGCTCCATGAGAGGCTGGGCTTCCTGAAGGACCTGGAGAAGGAGAAGAACGACGCCGAAGAGTACATGAGGCTTTCGGCGGCGGTGAAGGCGACAAACTACACCCTGCTGAAGCAGAGGGAAAGCCAGTCAGAAGAGGAGTACAGGAAGGCATCAACCGCAAACAAGGAGAAAAGCACCCAGAAGGAATTGATGGCCTCGAAGATACTCGAGCTCGACGCGAAGGCTTCCGCCCTGGCCAAGAAGAAGGAGACAGAGTCGAAGAAGCTGAACGAGCACTCGATAGAGCTCGGCAATACGAACAGGAAGCTTGACGAGATAGGGAAGCAGATAGCAGTATTGGAATCCAATATCGCTTCGGCCAGGACCGACAAGGGCAAGTCGGAAGGGACCATAGAGTCGCTGAAGGCCGAGCTCGACGCGATTGAGGAGAAGTCAAAGGCCAACGCATCGTCGTTAGCCAATTGGGAGAAGGAACTGTCATCTATGGAATCAAAGGTCGCAGATGTGCAGGACGGCCAGGATTATACTAATTATCAGAAGGAATTCGACGCCGCAAGAGCCGCAGCCGAAGGCATGGAGGTGAAGCTGAAGGAAGCTGCCTCAAAGCTGTCAGGCCTCCGCGCGGAGAGCGCGGGATACATTGAGCAGATATCGGCGGTGCAGGGCAGGATATCGGATTTCACGTCCCAGATGGAGAAACTGAAGAAGGACGAGAAATCGATCAGCGGAAGGCTGGCTTCCGCGAAGGATGCTGCTGAGAAGGCGCGCTCCAAATTCGCGGAAAGCCAGATGGAAAGGGCCAATGCGAGGAAGGAGCTCGACAGGCTGAATTCCGAGGTCCTCACACTGAAGGAGCAGCTCGCATACGCCGGTGGATCATCAGACAGGATAGGATCAGCGATAGGCACGGTCGTGAATGAGGGCTTCTTCGGCAGGGCGCTCGACCTTTGCGACATAGAGAAGGGATACGAGAGCGCAGTGTTCGCCTCATCATCAGCGAGGCTGAACTATTTCGTCGTCGACACGATGGATACCGCAGACAAGGCGATAACGGTAATAAAGCAAAAAGGGCTCGGCCGTGCAACGTTCATACCAATCAAGGAAATAGCAGTCCAGGAGAGGGACAACCAGAGCATGGATCCCCTCATAACGCACATCGGCTTCGACAAGAAGTATGAGAAGGCGTTCAGGTTCATATTCTCCAACACCTACATAATCGGCAGCGTCGCAGAGGCCAAGAAGGCAGGCCTCCATAAGCACAGGTATGTCACCTTGGATGGTGAGGTCGTCGAGCCGTCCGGCACCGTTTCCGGCGGAGAGGTGAAGAGGCTTCAGAACCCCTCGATGATAGAGAAGAAGATAGCCGCTGTCGAGGTAGGGAGGAAGAGTGCAACACAGAAGGTTTTCGAGATCGAGGAAGCCACCGCATCAGTGACCTCGGAGATAGGGAAGCGCGAAGCTGAGATGGTCGGCCTCGAGCTTGACCTCAAGCAGGCAAAGGCCGAGCTGGAAAGGGTCGCCGCAGCACTATCATCCGATGAGGGGAAGCGCGGATCCCTGGAGAAGATGGCTGAGGAGTGCGACGATAACACTAAGAGGATTGCAACGGAAGCCGAGGCCCTGGAGAAGAAGATGACTGCCGCGAAAGCGGAATACCAGCGCGCATATGACAGGATGAACAGCGTGATAAGCGGCATGAGCAGGAAGGCCGATTCCGATGCAGCGCGCACCCAGAAGGAGCTGAAGAAGAATGTTGACAAGCTCAGGATAGACATTGCCACGCTCACAAAGGAAAACGAGATGCACAGGTCGCGCGCCCGCGACCTGGAGTCACAGATAAGGAAGGAAAAGGAATACGCGGACAATATCGCCGCGAAGCTCTCAGGCATGGAGAAGAGCAGGAAGGAGCTCAAGAGGGAGTACGATGAGATATCAAACACCGTCAAGACCAGCGACAAGCTGTCAGAGTCCCTCTACAGCGGCATACTCGAGCTGGACAAGCAGATATCCGACATAAGCTTCGAGCGCGGAACGTCGATGCAGAAAGTCGAGAGGCTCTCATCCGAGATAATAGAGCTGGAGGGCAAGATGATGCAGAGCCAGACGAGGCTTTCGGACATAAAGGCAGAGCTGGTCAACTATGCAGGGGTGGATGCCATAGACGGCAAGACCGCTGAGCAGCTTGGAGAAGAGCTGGCAAGGGCGAAGGCCAGGATGGACGGACTCGGCGCGGTCAACCTGAAGGCACCGGAAGTCTACGAATCGAAGAAGAGGGATGTCGACGAAGCGCAGTCGAAGATGTCAACTCTCGATGCCGAGAAGGCGTCTATTCTTGCCATGATAGACGAGATAGAGGCAAAGAAGCTTGCGGTATTCATGGAGACGTTCAACGCTGTCAACGAGAACTTCAAGAACCTTTACGAACACGTCTTTGGCGGCACCGCGGCGATACGCCTCTCATCGATGAAGAGCCCGTTCGAGTCAGGGCTCATGTTCGACATAAAGGCAGGCAGGTCGTCGAAGAACACAGAGTCGCTTTCCGGAGGGGAGAAATCCCTAGTAATGCTGACGCTGCTATTCTCAATACAGATGAGGAACCCGATGGCATTCTACATATTCGACGAAATAGACACCGCACTCGACAAGGAGAACTCGAAGAAGCTCTCGAAGCTGATAAAGGAGCTCTCGAACATGTCGCAGTTCATAGTAGTCAGCCACAACGATCCGCTGATAACGTCTGCGGACACGGCAATCGGCGTCATGAATGACGGAAAGGAGTCCAAGGCGGTCGGCATACAGATGGTAAACAAGAACGCGAAGTCAGGTGCAGCGGCGCAGGAGAATCAAACTGTATAAATAGATTGACGAATATCTCACTTATATTCCCATACGGCGCTTCAGGCCCGCATGCGAAGAGTGTTTTGATGCCAAAGAGCAAGAGCAAAAGTGGGGGCAGCAAGCCCGGCGGCGGGACGCGCTCAAAGGCGCCAACCGCAGCCAGGCCGCAGCAGAAGGCCGTCTCGATAAAGATATGGCCGCTGTACGTAGTGCTCGCAGCGCTGGTCGTACTTTACATACTTTTCCAGGGATCAGCCATCTCGCTTGCCTTCGGAATATCCGCATTCGTGCTCATTATCGCGATACTAATACTGGAGGTATCTATCGGCGTGAAGGAGAGCGGGTACAAGAAGAGCATCATGGAGTTCGCGATAGTGATAATTGCGGTAGTGGTCTTCTGGTACGCCCTAAGGGCAGTGATGGGCACGCCATCACCTCTCGACGTAGTGCCGAGCTGCAGCATGCTGCCGAGCCTCTCCAGGGGGGACATGATATTGGTAAAGGGGATAAACGCATCCATTTTGAAGGCTCCTGTAGTCGACGTGAGCAGTTCGCAGATGCATTCGATGCTCTCAAACATGGGAGCCGAGGACCTTTCATGTGTTGCGTACAAGATAAGCGGTAACACGGCGGCTGTCTCGCAGGCAGTCCAGCCTGGCTATTCTGTAGGGTTGTACGATCCAAACCTTAACAAGATTGTGTCCAACAACTCGCAATCCGGCAATCTGGTACAGTACACGTGCGGCGAGCGCAACGTCACATTCACTAACGGCTCCACGGAGCAGATAGCATACACTACCGGCATAAGCATAAACGGAACGAAGATAACCGGCGACGCGGGCAATCCTATAGTAGTATACGAGACGATTCCGCAGGATTCGTTCTACAAGGATGGCGACGCCTATGTGGTCCACAGGGTCTATGCGGTAATAGACGCGGCCGGCAGCTACTACGTGCTCACGAAGGGCGACAACAATCCGGGCCTGGACATACAGTATGGCAACTACCCTATAGACAGCAGCCATGTGGCAGGCATGGTCATAGCAGCGGTAAAATACCTGGGCTACCTGAAGCTCATA
>JAKBHG010000035.1 GCA_021836925.1 Microcaldota archaeon
ACCGGGACCACCCGCTCGGGCGGGTAGAAACGTAGCCCATGGAAAGCGCCGGCGTTTCTCTGCCACCGATCGAGCGGGAGGTCGTACAGGTCTTCTCCATGGTGGCCGAGGCGCTGGCGGGTGCCACCGACGCCCTGCTCGGCGCCGAGACGGCCGAGGCCCGCCGCATAGTCGCCGCCGACCATTCGGTGGACGAGCTGACGGACGCCCTCAGTGCCCGCATCTGGGAGGAGTTCGAGCGCCTGGCCCCCGACAACCCCCAATTGCGCCGCCTCGTAGGCCTGCTGCTCGTCCTGCCCGAGCTGGAGCGGAGCGCCGACCTGGCCGAGCACATAGCCCAGCGGGCGGTGGCCAACCTGGGGCTCACCATGTCCCCCCTGAGCCGGGGGATAGTGCAGCGGATGTCCGAGGTGGCCACCGAGATGTGGCAGAGCGCGGCGCGCGCGTACGCGACCGGCGACGCCGCTGCGGCAGACCTGGACGAGGCGGACGAGGAGCTCGACATACTGCACCAGCGCCTCACCGACGAGGTGGCCGCCTCCCACATGCCCGCGTCGACCGGCGCCCAGGTGACGCTGGTGGGCCGGTTCTACGAGCGGCTGGGGGACCACGCGGTCAACCTGGCCCTGCGCATGGAGCGCGGCCCGGGGTGGCCGCGCACGGCGCCCACGGAGCCCTGAGCCTCAGGCTCGCACGGCCCGCGACCTCCCCAGGAGGCGACCGTCGCGGCCCACGGCCTGGACGGCCAGGTAGGTGTGCCGCTGAGGGACGCTGATCAGAGTCTCGAACCCCCGCCTGGGGGCCTGGCCGAGGGCGGAGAGGGAACCCGTCGAGCTGCCGCCCATGACCACCCAGTGGTCAACGGCAGTGGCGCCGTTCCAGCTGACGGCCACCTCGGTGCCGTTCCCGGCACTTCTGAGAGCCACGGCGGGCACGTCGGGCGGCGATCCCTGCCACTGCGAGCGGAAGGCCCGGTAGGACTCGATGCCGTGGCCAGCGAGCCGCCCGTCCAGCACGGGCCGGCCCTTGCTGTCGTACTCGGTGAAGGCCGCCTCTGCGCCCCATCCCACGAACACGTGGCCGTCGGGGAGGAGCTGCACGCTCCCCAGGGCACCGGCCCGGACCGGCTGGCCCGGGTGGGTGAACTGGAGCACCAGGTCGGCGGTGCGCGCCTTCTCGTTCACCCTGAGCACGATCCCCCGCGACTGTGGTTCGGTGACGTAGTCGCCCGAACCGTTGTCGAAGATGCTCACCAGGCCACCCGCATGGGCCACCACGTGGTGCTGCCAGGCGAACTGGGCATCAGGCCCGAAACGGAACTGGCTGCGTTTGCCCCCCATCCGCCACAGCACAGCGCCGGTCGCCCGGCTCACCTTGTAGACGCACCAGGTATTGCGGGCCGAGATGAGGAAGTCACCGGCGCCGTCCACGGACACCGAGTTGATGTGCAGGTAGTCCCAGGGCACGGTCATGTGGCTGCCGAGGGGGGCATAGGAGTCGGAGAGAGGCACGTGCTGGTCGCTGCGCCACTGCCAGAGGAGCTTGCCCGTGGCGATGTCGACCTCCTGGACCACACCGTAGAAGTAGGCGCCGTGGCGCGGCCCGCCCAGGTGTGACAGGTCCGCCTCCTGCGTCCCGTAACAGGTGAAGATGCCCGAGCCCCTCGGGGTGACGAAGAACTCGTGCAGGTCGCCCTGCAGGCCGTTGGCGCCGAAGACCTTGGCCACGGTCCGGTACGACTTGTCGACCAGCACGTAGTGGCCCTGGCCGTGGGCGTCCACCACCGCCCCCTGGAACCAGGCCAGCACCGGACGCCCGCCGTACTGCTGGAGGCTCACGTTGAAGGCCCGTAGCGCGGGGGTGGCGCCGGCCGACAGCGGGTTGAACCACACCACCTGCCCGGAGCTGTCGAGCAGGAGAGGTCCCTGCTGGCCCGGTCCGGCGTGGCTGTCCATCAGGACCAGGCCAGGAGCCTAAGAGAGCTTGAGAGCGAACTTAAGGACGCCGTAGATACAGCAGTAGAGTTTCTGTTGGAGAAGAACGCCCATAAGGTAAAATCGCCAGTTTTAAGAAGTCTGCTCGTTAATACAAGGTAATTTTATAGGTGCGTTGAGGCCTGTAAAACCCGTGAAGCTGCTTAAGATACTACAACAGTATTACGGCTATTCTGCAAGACAAGGCAGGGGAGACACATTGTTCTGTCCGATCAGAAGGGGCACTACACTGTAATTCAGACTACACAGAAAGAATTAAGGCAGCAGATACTCAATCGCATACTGAGGCAGACAGAGTTGAACTGGAAGGATATAGAAAGATACTTATAGTCAGTAATGATTCTCTTTACTATATTGGAGGAAGAAGATAGACAAGTGAGATTATGGGAAGAGGCAAGAAGAGCAGCAAGGGCGGATGCAGCATCTGCAGCAGCCAGAGAAAAGTGTGGAAGTCGAGCAAAAAGAGGAGGCTAAAGGAGAAGCAGGAGATCGGGAGGGAATCGGGATTATACTTTTTACTCTAAGAAACCAAACAGGCAAGATGATGAAAAAAGACCCTTATGAAGCATATTACCGTGGCACAAATGTAGATGTGGGGCAGCATCTGCCATCACCAAGTATGGAGAGACTTGGGCAGTTGTTCAAGAGAAACAACGTTAGAAGAATCCTTGACTTTTACTGTGGCGCAGGCAGAAATGCAATATTCCTTGCCCAGAAGGGATTCGACGTTTATGGTTTTGACAGGTCGGAGATGGCGCTGCGGGAGCTAAGAAACAAACAAAAAGCCGCTACAAGAAAGGTACACCTGAGATTATTGGGGTTGACTGGCAGACTTCCTTACAAAAGCAACTTCTTTGATGCCGTAATAGTGATCCGTGCTTTATATCAGGCAAGAGTGGCTGAGATAAAGAGGGACATCAAGGAGATTTATAGGGTAACGAAGCCGGGGGGATATGTATATATAGAAAGTGATCAGCAGTACGTTTGGAGAAGGAGGAATCTTTATGGCCAGCGCAAGACAGACGAAAAGGGGACCTACCAGCATGGGCATGGCAAGGCCCGGCAAGGGGACTATTACCATTATTTTACAAAGGATGAACTATGGGGGTTCTTTAAGGACTTCAAGTTCATCAGATTTTACTTCAAAGACAGGAGGTTTTACGTATTGCTTCGGAGGTAGTCCACTCAGGCGGTTCGGTAGGAAGCTCTACAGCTTTTTAAATACTTAACTGCTTATGTATAACGCAGCAGATAGGCGGGAAGCTAGGGGTTTCCCTTGCCGCAAATCCCCTTCAGGCGGGCCAATGCTGACAGAGTAGTATGTACCGCATATAAGATCCACGCTAAAGCGTTGAGGTTCTGCCTCCAGTGGTAGTCATTTATATGAACCGGGCCAGGCCGGAAGGAGCAACCCTAAGTATAAAGCCAGGGTGCACGTACACCCCGGCGTACAAATGGCTATGCTTTGGAGATACAGGGCTGAGTAGCGGCGTGGAACCCTTCTGTGCGGGCATGGTGCAATGTCGGCTTCTGCTGCACTGAATCCATGCTGGGTTCGCCTAGTGGTAGGGCGGCAGGTTGCTAACCTGTTTAGGCGCAAGCCTTTCACGAGTTCGATTCTCGTACCCAGCGTTCTACTATTTGTGTAGCCCTCATGCCATAAAATCAGGCAAATGTTTATAAATATTTGCAGACAATGGTAAAACATGGCACAGAGCATAACACGCGAAGTGCAGACCGATGGGGAGGAGGCGAAGTACGTACGGCAGGCTGACAGGATAGTAAAGAGGATGCTCGCGAGCCCTGACATAAACAGCGCGAACAAGGCGCTGCTCAGGAAGTTCCTGATATACCTCAGGGCAAGGAACTCTGCGCCAAGGACGATGGTGAAGCACGTCTACCTCTATGAGAAGCTCATGAAGTCTCTGGGCAGGAAGATCGTGCTCCTCAAGGCAAACAGGAGGCAGATGGAGGCCCTTGTCGCGAAGATCAACTCATGGCCTGTTGGGGACCTTACCAAGGCGAACGCGAAGATAACCCTGAAGATGCTCTTCAAGCACTATATCGGGAAGGACGAGTACACCCCGCCGATAGTGGGGAAGTGGATCTCCGTATCTGCGGAGCCGAAGCGCAGGCTAACGAGGGGCGACCTCTTCACCAGGGAGGATGTAGAGAAGATGATCGCGAATGCGGGGAGCCTGAGGAACTCCGCGATAATCGCGCTCCTTGCAGACGTTCCGCTGAGGCCGCACGAGCTGATCAGGTGCAGGCGCAAGCACCTCAACCTTGAAGCAGAGAATCCCTATCTGATCGTTCCTGAGAACACCAAGACGGGAAGCCGCAAGGTCGTGCTCTGCGACAGCATACCGCGTCTCGCGGCGTACTGCAACAGCGAGAAGGACCTGAAGCCAGACGACCCCCTCTTTCTTGACTACACCTGGCACAGGCAGAGGAAGGGGCTCACGTACAGCGGACTCAACATGATGGTCAAGAGGGTCGGCGAGAGGGCTGGCGTGTCCAATGTCTACTTATACAAGTTCAGGCACGGCGCGATCACGTTCCTTGCCGAGTCGCCCGAGGTCAGCCCCGCGCAGATAGAGGCCCAGGCAGGCTGGAAGCACGGAGGCTATGCGAGGAACACCAAGACCTACACGCATCTTAACGAGAAGAAGACCGAGAGCGCAATCCTTGCTGCCAAGGGCAGGGTCCCGGCCGAGAAGGCCGAGGTGAGGCCGAGGATAGTACAGTGCTGGAGGTGCAAGGCCTCGAACAGCACTGACATGGCCTACTGCGGGACCTGCGGGGCTGGGCTGGGCGTTGCATCTGCAGTGGCACAGAGCAGGAACATGGATATTCTCAATGACGAGACTGCAGCCTCGGTGGAAGATCCTAAGTACATCGAGGAGCAGGTGCACAGGTACCTGATGAAGAAGAGAGCCGGCAGAAGGAGATAGTCCTGTTTATTGGTGATATCGATGGAGGCCGAGACGAAGAGGAAGTACCTCTCGATAAGCGCGATAAGCATGCTGGGTACCTGCGAGACGAAGTTCTACGACACGATGTTCAGGGTCAGCGCCCCGAGTGCCGCGATGAAGGCCGGCACGGCGGCGCACAAGGCCATCGAGGCCAAGTCCCCGAAGATGACAAAGGAGCAGATAATGAGCGAGCTCAGGGCAGGGCACCACCTCGACGCGAGGGAGGTCATGCTCTTCGACGCAGCGGACAGGATCTGCGGCAGGGTCGACCACCTCCAGGCAACCGGATTCATGCAGAACGGGAGGAACACGAGCCTGATAATAGACGACAAGTATCCGCAGAGTCCGGACAGGATCTTCGGCATGACGCTCAAGTACAAGATACAGCTGGCAGGGTACGCGGTGGCGATCTCCAACTCCGCGGATTACGGAAGCATATGCAGGGTGATAGGCACGCAGTTGAGGTACAGGGAGACGGGAACGGACAGGATAATCAGGCAGTACGAGATGGACAGCTCCGGGCTGGACTCCTGCACCGCGAACATGCCAACGGCGATAGGCACCGCATGGAGGATCTACGACCGTGAGAAGGAACCGGAGCACAGGAGACTTGACGTGGGAAGCGGGGAGTGGGTTGGGTGTTATTGCGGCCCAGCGTAGATAAGTTTTAGAGTTTTGAGGTACTATACACGGGAGGTGGCTATATGGCTTTCGCCTATTCTGATATCCAACAGTTAATATCGGAATGGGAGAGTCCCGCAGTTGAATTCAAATCGGGCGTGCAGAAAGACGCTGGGGATACTATCTCGGCATTTGCTAATACTTATGGGGGCGTGCTTGTCTTTGGTGTGGATCCCAAGACCAAAGAACCCAAAGGGCTCCAGAATCCCGACCAGGAGTCTATAAGACTTAGGGAGATACTGGACAACTGCAAGCCAAGTCCACATCCTGAACAGGAGTTTGTGCGGCATGATGGAACCACTTTCATAGTGCTCAGCCTCGAGGCATTCCCCTATTCCCAGAATCCGTGCTTCTACGGTGACTCTTGTTACATAAGGCAAGGTACAACCAATCTAAAGCTAAAAGGTGAGGAGCTTATTGATTTTCTCAAAAAGCGCACATTACTTAACTTCGAGGAGATTAGAGCCAAGGCAGGATTAAAGGACCTTGATATTGAGAGAATTGGGAACCTCCTAAGCCGCAGGAGAATAGATTCATCGAGATTCACTTCTGAGGATTATAAACGCATGCTCAGTGCTCTCGGTGTGGCAGGATACAATGGTGATTTCTTCATCAAGAACGTTGGCCTGTTCTTCTTTGCAAAGGAGCCAATACGGTTCTTCAGCAACTTTGAGGTTAGAATTGTCAAATATTCTGGAACCGAGCCCACTCTCGAAGCCCTAAAATTTGATAAGAAGGTGCAAGGTACACTTCCGGAATTGGTCGATAAGACTTTTGACACGGTTATTGATAACATAGGTAAATCCTATACCATCTCCGGGACACAGCGCAAAGAAATCCCCGAGTACCCATTGAAGTCGTTAAGGGAGCTCATAACAAATGCCGTAGGCCATCGAGATTACTTTGACAACAATGATCTTCTTGTTGAGATTTTTGATGACAGGATGCAGATAACAAACCCCGGAGGGCTTCTTGCAGGCCAGAACATAAAGAACTTTGACAAGAAACCCGAACATAGGAACCCGATAGCGTACCGCCTTCTTACCTACCTTGGCTTTGGTGAAGGGTTGGGGCTGGGGGTGAGACTTATAAGAAGGGAGTTTAGGGAGTCTAAACTCCCCGATCCGGAGTTCTATGAGATCGGGAATGCATTTCGCGCAATCATATATAATCGTAGAAGCCGCAAGGAGCGCCACCAGGCAGACTTTGAGAATCCAAGGCAGAAACAGGCACTGGCATACCTGCAGAAAAATAAGAAGCTTAAGGCTGGGATATATGCCAAGATTGTTGGTGTATCGATTGCAACAGCAGTTCACG
>JAKBHG010000036.1 GCA_021836925.1 Microcaldota archaeon
CCGAGCTTGCTCTTCATTGTCCCGGACTCGCCGTGCTGCACCAGAAGCTCGTCCGATATTATGATCTGGGCGTCGACTCCGGTGCCCACGACCGCTATCATTCCCGCCACAGCGGCAAGGTCTATGCCCCCCACTATTCCGAGGATCGATGCTATTATGAAGAGCTCGCCCAGGGTGGTGAGTATGATCGGGCCGATGAGGAAGAGCCTCTTGTACCTTATGACTATGACGGTGGTGACAGCGAGCACTGCAACCAGCGCAGCAACGGCGCTTATCAGCTCTGCGTGTTTTCCCAGCGTCGGCGGTATCGTGGTCGGCGCTCCGACTATCACGGGAATAGGCAGGGCGCCTCCCCTGAGTATGCTTGATATCTGCTTCACCTGGTTCTGGGAGTAATTGAGCCTTGCGCTCGCCGAGGTCATGTTGGGAGGGGAGGATCCCGTCACTTCATACTGCTGGCTCGGTATCCCCTGGGTTATTCCAGGCGAGAGCGTGGGCCCGTACAGCAGGCCTATCGCAGGCCATATCTCAAGTTCCGCCGTGGTCCCTATCCCGGACGCGGATGCCTGGGGGAAGAGCACCGGGGTCATGTTTGCGTTGTTCTTCATGACCAGGGTGTAGTTAAGCGCACTTAGATCAGAGACTATGAACCCGGGGGTGTTCTTAGCCAGGATCACCTGGCCGTATCTCCTGCCATTGACCTTGAAGTATTGGTAGAGCGTCGTGTTCCAGTTAGAGGCATTCGAACTGAGTATCTGCACAGGTATCGACCTGTTTCCGAGCGCCGTGGCCCTCTCAAGAAGCACCTGGTACGACTGCGGAGTGAGCCCGTACTGAGGGCTCGATATTATCGAGTCATTCAGCAGCACTATTGCGTTCGACGGCCGGTCAAGGAAGAAGTATATCTGCTGGTTGGCCTGGCCGAGGACGACGTTGGCGAAGCGCGTTGCGGCAGCAGGAGATACCTCGAAGTTGACCTGCCATCCCACCGAGTTGGCGCTTATTGTAAGCGGGGCCGCGCCCACCGTGTCGGTTATTATGCCGGTCCCGTTCACAGCTTCCCTTCCGTTGACTATCCCCTGGAACTGCCCCTGGCTCTCTATTATCTTGATGGTGCTCTGTATCGTGCTCTGCGATGCGTTTGCGAGCTGGACCACGATCTGGGAGTCGCCCTGGCCGTACACGTTAGGATTGCTCAGGCCGAACGTTGAGATCCTCTGCGAGATTATGCTCGTCATCAGGCTCATGTTCTGTGCATCGGCGGGGTGCTGGAGCGAGATCGGTATCTGGATCCCCCCAGCAAAGTCTATGCCGAGGTGTATGCCGTAGATGAGGTCGAGGATCGCGAAGACCGCGACAAGGGCTATGAATGCGAGTATCCTCCTGTCCTTTACGTAATTGACTATACCCATCAGCCGACACCCTTGTTCTTGCTCTTAGTGTAAAGCAGCACCATCGATGCGTTGCCGAGCCACGTAGTGGCGAGGTCGCCGATGAGCCCGAAGAGGACCACGCCGGAGATCTCGTAGTAGGTCGGGACGTAGGCGATGAGCGAGACTATGAAGAGCACAGCGAACGACGCTATTGCTGCCCCGGTCATGGTGAGCCCCGTCTTCATCGAGGAGAAGGCGCGCTCCTCTGGCGTGCCCTCGTGCCTCTTGAGTATCCTTATCGAGGTGAGCACGTCCGTGTCTATCGAGTAGCCTATCAGCATGAGGAGACCCCCTATGCTTGCGATACCGAGCGGGATTCCTATGGCCCCCATTGCCCCCAGCGCTATTACTATGTCGTTAGCTGCGCCGAATACCACAGCGACTGAAGGTATGACCGACCTGAAGATGAAGAAGACGATTATGGAGACCAGGATGAACGCGACTATGATTATCTGGAATAGTGATGATAGGAAGGTCCTGCTCTCCTGCACTGTTATCTGCTGGTACGAGGGTGTTCCTGTGAAAGGCACTATGTCCCGGAGCCCGGATATGACGTTCTGCTGGTACGCCAGGCTGGCATTGCTGTACGCGCTCTGCGCCGCCGCAGCCATCGATGCAGGATCTGCAGGGTTGTACGAAGGCCCGCTTATGAACGGGGAGAGCTGCGACAGCTCTGCCGAGACTGACCTGTTCATGTTGCCGAGCGAGGAGTTAAGGCCGGCAGTGGCTGTCGACAGGGAGGTAAGCCAGGTCCTGTTGTTCGGAGACGCCTGAAGCTGTATCCTCGCATTGGTGGCGTTTGCGAGATACTGGTTGTAGTCCGATTGGTTCGAGTAGAACTGGAGCAGGTAGTCGTAGGCATTTGATATGCTCTGGTTGGCAGCGATGGTTATCGTAACGCTGCCGGAACTGACTGAGACCGTTGGGGTAGGCACATGCAGCCTGCTTACTATTGCGCCAGAGATCTGCTGCGGCGTCATCGTTGTGTTGCTCTGCAGGGTTATTGTCGCCCCTCCACTGAGGGAGGAGTCCAGGACTATGTGTGTTGAGAAGTAGAGGCCTATGGCCAGGAGTACCAGCGGTACGGCGATGAAAAACCTCAGGTTCTTGTGGGTGTATATGTTCGGTATAGCCATTCAGATCAGCTGCGGTTGCCAGGATTGCAGAAGACAAAAACTAGACTTTGTTCCGCAATTAGATTACGGATTATATTGCCATGAATAAGGATTTAAAGGTAAGCATTGTCCTGTTCTGAGATGGCATTTGGTGATTGCAGGGGGAGAGATTTGAACTCTCGCATCCACAAAGGAAACAAGCCCTGAACCTGCCGCGTTTGACCAGGCTCCGCCACCCCTGCAGTAAGCATTTAGGATTATGGAATATTCTCTGTGAGAAGAAATATAAAGTCGTAAGCCGCTGCTTATTCCCGCAGGGCCCTCTTTACGGCCTCAAACTCCTGCTCAACGGTCATGTTGTCCGTGTTCAGGATCAGGTGGTAGTGACCCTTATCCCTGTAATCGCCCATCTCCGGGAACCATGCCTTTCCGTTCGCGACCTCATCCTCCTCCCTTCTGGATAGGAGCGCCCTGAGCTCCTCCTCGCTTAGGGGCTTATACTCTGGCCTTTCCTCGCCCGTGAAACTCTTACATCAAGGCTCGCATCGACGAAGACGATGAGGACATTCTGCCTGTCATAGCCCAGGGGATAGCGACTTTCCATTATCACGCCACCGGCATTTGTTATGTCCCACGCCCTCTTGTTCATCTCGAGGTTCTCCCCATAGGAGGTCTTGCTCCAGTACTCCTCGAACGATTCGGTTACCTTGCCTTCGGCGCTGAGCTTCGCATACTTCTCCCTCCAAAGGCCCCCGACAGACTGCCTCTGCCATCCAAACTCAGCCTCTATCATGCCTGCAAGGGTGGACTTGCCGGAAACGGGTTTTCCCGAGAGCACTATGCTCTTATACTTTACCATGTCAATTATATTGCAATTGCGGCTTTTAAAGTTTGCCTTGATTTTAACGGATGAGAAGCTGCAGCATGAATGATGCTTATGCTGGTAGGAGTAGTCGGCGCGCCGAACAAGGGTAAGAGCACGATATTTTCCGCTCTCACCATGGTTGAGGCAGAGATTGCCGATTATCCCTTCACGACTATAAAGCCGAATATCGGCGTGGCATATGCCACTAAGGAGTGCGTGCACAAGGAGCTCGGAGTTGCGTGCAGGCCGCGCAACTCGCTCTGCACTGAAGGCGTCAGGAGAATACCAGTGAATATTGTCGATGTTGCAGGCCTGGTTCCAGGGGCGCACCTTGGAAAGGGGATGGGAAACCAGTTCCTCAACGACCTGGTAAGCGCCGATGCGCTGATACAGGTGGTCGACATCAGCGGAGAGACAGATGTCGAGGGAAAGCCAGGCACCGGATGCGATCCGTCACTCGAAGTCTCAATGATAAAGGACGAGATTGCCGAGTGGCTCGCGGACATAATAACGAAGCACCTCCCTTCGCTGTCCAAGAGGCCCGACGGTGCGAAGGCGCTGCACGAGCTCCTCTCAGGATTCAAGGCAACGATCAAACAGGTAGAGAAGGCCGCAAGCTCTGCATCACTGACCCTATCTAGCATAGGATGGAACAAGGACTCCGCAAAGAGATTTGCGGTGTCACTGCTTGCTGCGAACAAGCCGGTCCTGGTAGCCGCAAACAAACTGGACAAGAGCGGCGATGAGAAGCTATTGGGACTCAAGAAGAAACTGGGTGAGAGCGTAGTCGTAGGATGCTCTGGTGCGATCGAACTCGCGCTCAGGAGGGCATCGAAGAGCGGCGCGATAGATTATATCCCTGGATCGTCGACCTTCTCGATAAAGGGAGGGGTCACCGCGGAGCAGGAGAAGGCCCTGAGGTACATGCTTAAGTACGTCGAATCGAGGAATGGCACAGGGGTGCAGGAGATTCTTAACAAGGCATACTTTGAGGTTCTCGATAACATCGTAGTATATCCCGTTGAGGACGAGAACAGGTACACCGACCACTTTGGAAACGTTCTTCCGGATGCGATACTGATGAAGAGAGGTGCAACAGCACTGGATCTTGCAGAGAGAATACACACCGATATCGCGAAGAGGATGCTGTATGCGGTCGATGCAAGGAAGAAGGTCAGACTCTCTAAGGATTATAAATTAAATGATAATGATATAATAAAGATAGTCACCTCTGGCAGGTGAGAGATCTCTATGTATGTTCTAGGTTTATGGGACGGCCACGACTCAGGGGCGGCACTGGTTGAGGATGACAAGATCATCTTCGCTGCGAACGAGGAGAGGTACACCAAGAGGAAGCTTGAGGTGAAGTTCCCCTACAACTCGATAAACGAGGCGCTGAAGTTCGCGGAGCTGAAGCCCACTGACATAGAGGTTGTCTCTTTCCCTACGACGGAGTTAACGAAGACGATGTCAAGGGTCTTCCCGTGGCAGAAGGAGCGCTACTACATGTTCAGGAGGAGGAAGATACCGAAGCCGAGATTCGAGAACCTGATGCACTATACAAAGTATGCGATGACCTCGATAGGCCCGTTTCCCCCGTGCGGGTTCGTAAGCAAGGCCGCGGTTGGGACGGAGCTCAGGAGGATGGGCTTCTCGAACTTCAAGCTCTACGCGGTTGACCACCACACCGCCCACGCAGCAACCGCAGCGTTCACATCAGGGATGAAGAGGTCGCTTGTGGTTACACTGGACGGCCTCGGCGACGGGCTCAGCGGATCGGTGAGCACGTTCAAGAAGGGCGAGCTCTCCAGGGAAGTCAGCATAAGCGCAAGAAACTCGCTGGGAATATTCTTCGAGCAGGTTACCAACCTTGTGGGAATGCGAGAGCTCGAGGACGAGGGGAAGGTCATGGCGATGGCCGACTACTCATTCCCGTTCCCGTTCGAGCAGAACAGGATGAAGGACTTCTTCACGGTTGAAGGCACGGAGATAACCGCGAGGTACGGGCCGATAGCCCAGTACAGGGCGCTCCAGAGCCTTGCATGGCAGATGCCGCGCGAGCAGTTCGCCTACATGGCGCAGCAGCTTCTGGAGAGAACGATGTCGGACTTCTTCGGCAACGTGATCGGCGAGTACGGCATCGGATCGGTGGCCATGGCGGGAGGCATAATGTCGAACGTCAAGGCGAACATGGCCGTCAGGGAGCTGCCGCAGCTCAAGGAGTGGTACATCTTCCCGCACATGGGCGACGGAGGCATCGCTCTCGGAGCAGCCATGTGCACCAACTATGAACTGAACGGCGTCTCGTCCTACAAGTTTGATGACTCTTACCTTGGAAATTCCTACGACAACGACTATGTAAAGGGCGTGCTGCGGAAGGAGAAGGGAATAAAGTTCTATGAGGATCGCGATCCTGGCGGCCACGCCGCAGAGCTCCTTGAGAAGGGAGAGTACGTCTTCTGGTTCCAGGGGCGCATGGAATACGGACCTCGTGCCCTGGGGGACAGGAGCATAGTCGCAAGAGCGGATTCAGAGGATGTAAAGAACAGGCTGAACATACACGTCAAGCAGAGGGAGTGGTACCAGCCTTTTGCGCCGGCCATGCTGGAGGAGGAAGCCGACAGGCTCCTCTATGTGAAGAAGGGATACAGCCCGTTCATGACCATGGCCTACCGCGTGCGTGAGAAGCACGCGGACCACATGAAGTCGGTCATGCACATCGACATGACTGCGCGCCCACAGACCGTAGGCTCTACAAACAAACCCTACAGAAGACTGATAGAGGGCGTTCGGAAGTCGAACGGATACGGGGTCGTGCTCAACACGAGCTTCAACATACACGGGCAGCCCATCGTGACAAGCCCAGAGGATGCGCTGATGACGATGAAGAAGACAAGGACAAGGGAGATGTTCATAGGCGAGTATCTCGTCGTTAACAACAAGGGTATTAGATGATATTCGGATACGTGGTCACGCTCATCGTTGCGCTCTCGTTCATAGGACTCGTAGTCTCGGCATGGATCTCAAGGGATGCGATACGCAGGGCGCTAGAAAAAGGGCTCGACCGCAACTCCATCGCCGTCCTCTTCGCCATAATGGCATTCTTCGTTGCCTTCTCGGCACTCTACGTAGCGCCGGTTGAGCGGCTATACTTTGACGAGAGCATCTACCAGGGCATCGCACTGAACATACTGCACAGCGGCAACTCCCTCTGGTGCCAGTACGGCACCGCGTACGCGTCGACCTGCGGCTTCAGCCAGATCTACCACGACCCTGTCGGCTGGACGTTCTTCATTGCCCTTGCGTTTGGGATATTCGGCGCAGGAACCCCAACAGCCTACGCGCTGCAGCTCCTCGTAGGATGCCTCTCGATACTC
>JAKBHG010000037.1 GCA_021836925.1 Microcaldota archaeon
GGCCGGCATAACTGGAATCAACTATGTGCTGCCTTTCCTGAGCTTCGCGATCGCTCCCGCTCTCCTCTACATGTTCGAGTATTCCGGGATAAACCCTGTGCAGGCACTGGAAGTGAAGAAGCAGGATATAAGGATGAAGTTCGGCGAGGCTTTCGAGAACCTTTCCGCGGGCAACGTGTCGGAGACGTTCGACAAGATAGGGAACTACGACGCGACCAAAAAGCAACTCAAGGATGCGATAATAGCTCCGATAGAAGAGAGGGGCATATCAAGGGCGTACAACGTCCGCCCTTCGAAGGGCGTGCTTCTATTCGGCCCTCCAGGCACAGGAAAGACGATGATGATGAGGGCGCTTGCAAACGAGATACATGCCGGATTCTACTATGTCAAGTCGACTGACCTGATATCAGCCTTCCCGGGGGAGAGCGAAAGGATGATATCGAACATATTCTCTATCGCAAAGAAGAATGCACCATGCGTGCTCTTCTTCGACGAGATAGACTCGATTGCGCTTACGCGGGAGGGAGAGGGAGCTGTCGACGACACCCACAGGCACGCGCTGTCGCAGCTGCTCATAGAGATGGACGGGTTCCAGAAGATAAACAACGTGATAATAGTCGGCGCAACGAACAGGCCAGACATAATCGACGCTGCCATACTGAGACCCGGACGTTTCGACAAGATAATCTACATGCCTCTGCCAGACCTTGAAGGCAGGAGGAAGATATTCTCGATGTACCTGCAGAATCTGCCAATATCGGACAGGGTAGATGTTGACGAGATAGCGAAGAAGTCTGAGAGGTATTCTGGGGCGGACATAAAGTCTGCGACCGAGACCGTAGCGCAGCTCGTCGCGCAGGAAGCAGTCAGCGAGCACAAGGTGCTCGAGATAACGCAGCAGGACATACTTGACGTCCTCAAGCAGACCAAGGCTTCCACATCGCTCGCGCAGCTCGAATCCTACAAGAAGTTCGAGATGGACTTCCAGCGCAGCATAGGCAAGGAGCAGCGCGAGGAGACCAAGGAGGGAGTGGTCATGATAAAGGATGTGATAGGCCTCGAGAGCGCGAAGAAGGCGATAAGGGAGGCGATAGAGCTTCCGCTGTTGCATCCGGAGCTGATAAAGAAGTACGATGTGAAAACGATCAATGGATTGCTCATGTTCGGCCCTCCAGGTAACGGCAAGACGATGATGATGAGGGCGGTAGACAGCGAGATGAAGGGCGTTGCTATGATGGAGCTCTCTGGGTCGGAGCTCGCAGAGGCAGGCATAGAGCGCGCCACTGCGACGATAAAGGAGATATTCAACAGGGCGAAGGAGAACATACCTGCGGTAATATTCATAGACGAGATAGACGGGGTGCTCCCGAAGAGGGAAGGATCCAGCGAGATAGCTGTGCAGATAACTAGCGAGATGCTGCAGGAGATAGACGGGATAAAGTCGGCGACGAACATAGTAGTGATAGGTGCGACGAACAGGCCGGAAATGCTAGATCCCGCGATACTCAGGCCGGGCAGGTTCGACAAGCTGATCTATGTGAAGCCACCAACCTCCGCGAATAGGGCGGAGATGTTCAAGATGTACCTCAAGAATGTGCCGACTGCAGATGACCTGGACTACACCAAGCTCGGCGCGGTGACAAAGGGATTCACCGGCGCAGACATAGCGAGCGTGTGCAGGGAGGCGAAGACGGCTGCGCTGGAGCAGGAGCTCGAGACCGGCGTGCCAGGGAAGGTGACTATGGAGGTGCTGGGCAACCTGCTGAAGGATGCGAAGCCGTCTGCGCCAGAGCCTGTGCTGGCACAGTACCAGGAGTTCCTTGACAAGTACGGCCAGAGATGAGACGACAACAGATAACGATAAAGGAATTCCTGTAGATATAGGTGTAGAATATAGGAATACGGAAAGAAATGCAGAAAACAACAAAGATGGTTCATGATGGAGTACAGATACTCGCCCGAGTTCAAGCAGCTGATCCAGAACGAGGAGCTTGTGAAGGGCTTCCTCACCGGCAGCCATGTGGTAGGGTTCGACTTCAAACTATGGGAGAAGAGGCGTTCCTTCATCGCAGACGCGATAAGGAAGGACGGCACCATCCTCGATATAGGGTGCGCGAACGGGTTCCTGCTAAGGTCGCTCCAGGAATGGTCCGATCACAGGCTTGTGCCGTTCGGGATAGACATAGAGCCGAAGTCAATAGAGAAGGCGAAGGCGCTCTTTCCTGCAAACGCGAACAACTTCGTCCTTCTTTCGATAGAAGAGCTTGACAAGGCGGGGGAGAAGGGCATTCCAGACAAGTTTGACTTCGTCTACTGGCACGTATGGGACAATGTCTCGTTTGAAAATGGGGAGGAGAAGTGGGCGAAATCCGCGCTCGACCATGTGCTGAAGGGCGGCAGGCTAATCCTCGGATTCTACGACAGCAGGGAATCCAACTCTGAGAGGATAGAGACCCTCGAATCCTTTGGGCTCAAGATAGACGGGATAGAGATAAACAAGAACGGCGAGGAGGTAATCTGCTGGATTGAAAAGGCATGAGAACGGGAGCGCCTCCCCCATCGTTATTAATATAAATATACTCAGCGAAGCCAATCTATGCGGATCGGCCTGATACTTGGCTTCGCTTTAGCTGCGCTGGCACTTGCGGGCATAACCATGACGCTTGCGAATGCTGCGAACTCATCGCAGAAGATAATCACAGGCAGCGTTACCGTGCCGTGCCCATTCCACCTCAGCATAGCGCCATCCTCTCCTGTCTATGTAGCGCCGACCCAAATAAAGCTGGATTACTCAGCGTATTCCCTTATGAACTGCACGACATATCTAGCGCAGGGCAACGTCATAGTCACCAACTCAATATCTGGATACGTCTATAACTCGACGCGGCTCTCGCTTGTAGGGATAGACACGGTGCCTCAGAACGGGGTTGTGGCATTTCCATCAAATGCGCAGATGGCCGGGACTGACAATGGGTTAATCTCACTCGCCTCGTCAACAGACCACAACACCTCATCCACGCAGTTCCTTGTCGTAACCCCTGCCAATCTTACGATGAGCAGGTTCTCCGCCAGCCCGAATCCTGCGCAGCCTGGTGCTGCAATGACATTCACGTCGAACATAGTGAACAACGGCGGGCTCACGGCGTCCAACGTAGTAGTGCACATAAGGATAACCGGACCGAATTCCTTCTCCTACATGGCTGCGTCGCCGGTGCTGTCCCTCTCGCCCGGTCAGTATGAGATTGCGACTATCATGCTTACAGGAGTGAGCGGCGCACCGGGAACCTATACTGCGCTAGAGAATGCATCGTTCAACAGCAGCTATATATTCAACTCCGTCACCTATACCTCTCCGAACCTGTATTCGAACAATTTCACGATCCAGTACAGCGTCAGGCAGAAATCGCCGCCTCCGCCGCCTCCGAGTTCAGGAGGGGTTCCTCCTGGAGTTACCCCGCCTCCACCGGCATCGGTCGGCGGAGTAAGCCTTGCACAGTTCCCGATATACATGAACCTGTTCCCAGGCAACGTGTCCCTACAATACATAGGGGTTGCGAACAACAGGAGCTACAGTCAGTGGGTTAACTTCTCTCCAGTACAGCAGCCCGCTTTCGACTCGATAGTCCTTTCTTCAAACTCCATACTGGTCGCGCCGTTCAGCACCTCGTACGTAACCATGGCGACTACAATATCGAGAGATGCAGCGCCCGGCTCATACCTCGAGAGTCTTAACATGACCGTGTCTGCACCTGGCCAGTCTTCCAATACAATGCTGTTCTACAAGGTGAACGTGCAGCAGGTCCCGACAGCGCCTGCGCTCAAGAGCACTGTCGTGCTGCTAAACAATTCGAGGAACGCGCTGATATCCTACACTGCGATAAACCCCACCAACAGCACGTACACGAATCTGCTTGTCACCACCGCAATCCCTGCCATCGCCCTAAGCAGCACCGGCACAATAGAGCAGATAGGATCCATCCCCAGATCAATACTGCTCAACAGCACCTACTATCTGGAGTGGGAGATAAACGAGATGGCACCACATTCATCGGAAAGCTCGATATCCGCATATATCCAGAACGTATCAAGGACCAGCTATGTAATATCGCCGGTGACAAGCTTCGCCCAGGCGCCCGCTCCGCCGCTGCAGTCTATATTCAGGCTGCTGGTGCTGAATGCCACGCCAGTCACTGTAAACGGCACGAGCCTGATAAAGATCGAGGCGCTGTACACAGGCTCGTCGCCAACGAACATAACATTCAATCTGGCTCCGCCAAAAGAGATAATCGTGAACAGGACATTCGCAAGCCTGCGCGTGCAGCCGAATCAGCAGTTCGGGGAATACTTCAGCGCAGGACCGATAAGCACGGCTGGGACGAGGTTCCTCACGCTCTATGTCAACGTAAGCCAGCAGACCCTCACTTACAGCATTCCGATAGTAGTGCAGCTGCCCCAGGTATCGGGCGGCAGCGTCCAGCTTGGCATAGACCTTGTGCACGATGAATACCGCGCGATCGCAATTGGTGCCATATTGTTCCTTATAATCTTCTCCATCGTCGCGCTTGCAGGAAGGCGCATAAGCAGAAGCAAGGCGAGGAGCTTCCACATCCGCCGCAGGTTCGGAAGGCTGCAGATGATAAAGCGCAGGCTGAGTGCTGAAAAGCCTGAGAAAGAGGAATAGCAGCAGCGGCTGCCAAAATCTTTAAAATCTGCTAAACTGGAAGGGTATTTAACATTTCTTTTCGTAGTAAAGGCAACGGTTAGTGTTGAGATGCGGGATAAGAATTACGTGATACGCGTCTCATCCCAAAAGGGAGGCGTTGGCAAGACTACAATTGCCGTAAACCTAGCGTGTGCACTCAGCGACATGGGATACAAGACCCTTCTAATAGATACAGATGTTTCAAACCCAAGCGTAGGGTTCCATCTCGGCCTTGAGGAAGTCAACGTGGGCTTCGCAGAATTCCTGACAGGCAAGGTGAGCGCGAACAGGGCCATACTGAAATATTCGACCACAGGACTCAATGCGCTACCCGGAACAATCCACGGTGTCATCCCGCCGGAATTCAAAGATGAGATTTTCGTTCACCTGAAGGACAAGGTGGACAAGCTGAACTACGACTTCATAATACTCGACACAGCTCCCGGGGAGATAGAAAGGGCGGTCATAAAGGGGATGGATGCCTTCGTTGACCATGCCATAGTCGTCACCACGCCTGAACTGTCATCGGTGACTGCAGGCATGAGGCTTGCGGCGATGTACGACAAGCACGGGATAGACAACGACATCGTAATCAACAGGTTCAGGAACAAGTCATACGATGTGTCTGTGGATGAGATAGAGGAGTCATACGGAAAGAAGGAGCTGGCCATCTTCCCTGAGGATGACAGCGTACCGGAGAGCATAGCCATGCACATCCCTGTCGTGATATACGACAGGCAAGCAAAGTTCTCGAAGATTGCTGCGAAGCTGGCAGCCTCATACAAGCACAAGGGGGCGGTGCAGCCCAGCGAGAAGCAGGCGCAGAGGAAGCCTGCAAGGGCACTGTTCTGGCATTCGCTGAGGCTGGCTTTCAGGAGGATATTTCTTGGGAGATGACCTCTTTTTTATATCCTAGGGGGGAATATTTTATGCAGGCAGGTTAGGATGGAAAACAACGTGGAAAGCCCAGAGCTTCTAGCGATATCGCTTACAACCGCGATAATAATCCTAGCAGCGGTGTTCCTTCTCGACTCATCGAGCGTATCATACACCTCGCATCATGTGGCACAGCAATCGCTCTTCTTCCAGGCGGCGATGCAGCAAACATCGAATTCAACATCAGCTCCGAACTCGATCAACAGCACGGCAGTTCAGACGACATTCGCAGAAAACGGGATTCCAGCTGGTGACCAGTGGTCGATAAGCATCGGCAACTACACTGCGCAGGAATATGCGCCAAACTCCATACAGATAGATACAATCAATTCAAACGCGATAGACTACTCGGTAAATTCGCTTGTATTCCAGGGCTTCGAGTATCTGCCCTCTCCGGAGAACGGCACAGTGCCGGCGGGTTCGGCCGTAAACATCACGTTCACCCTTATCTACACATCAACAACCTCCTCCACCCCCTCCACTACCACCCTGTCAACAACCTCCACCTCCACAACCACCACCTCGACATCATCCACGTCAACGACCGCCGCAACGACATCTATAACCACTACGACTTCATCGACCTCAACTACAGCGGCGACCTCTTCAACAACCACAACCACCACAACAGCCACAACAATTATTTATCAGCCACCAAATACCAAAAGCCAGGACCTCCAATACTCAAATGGATTAGAAAAAGCCATAGTGCATTCAACATCGAATTCAGTGAAATTGAACTTGAATAAATCAACCTTGAATTCACTCACAATAAACATGAACACTATAAATGCGAGCACTAATTCCATCAATTTCAGCATATCTGTGGAAAACCAGACGAGCACCCCAAAGCCCGTCGAAGGAGCGTTTGTAGT
>JAKBHG010000038.1 GCA_021836925.1 Microcaldota archaeon
TTGACCAGTTCTTCAACGAGGGCTTCGAAGTGCCCAAAGTAGACCTGATGGACGAGAAGGATTCCTACAGGATCTTGGCTGAACTGCCTGGAATCGAGAAGAAGGACATAAAGCTCAAGGTTACGGACGACGCGGTGATAATAACGGCCGGCAGCATGAACGAGAAGGAGGAGGGCGCGAAGAGCTACTACTTCAAGGAGCGCTCCTCCTACGGCTTCAAGCGTACGATCCAGATGCCTGAGGGCATAAAGGCGAACACTTCAAGAGCGAAGTTCAATAACGGCGTACTCGAGATAACTGTCCAGAAGGCGAAGCCGTCGGAAGGCACTGATGTGAAGGTCGAGTGACCTTCACCTTTCGAGCTTCGAGACATTGCGAAGTGCATCCGCTTGTTAATGCAGAGTTAATGGTGCCCTTCGCGGCTCACAGCTCCATGCTATCCCGTATCTCCTTCAATGCCTCCTGGTCGCGTCCGTATATGTAAGGCGCCAGGTCGAGGCTCTTCGGGCTCTTCTGCAGCTTCTGAGCATATACGTGGCGCAGGTTCTTGTCCACTTCGGTGCAGTAGGCATTCCACTCAACACCGAGCGATTCCACATAAAGTCTCTCTATCTTCGTCGCGACCTCGTGCGCGTACGGGTATTCGTACGCGTCATCCGACAGCCACTTTTCGGTCAGCTCATGGTGCCTGCCTATCGTTTCAAGCGCGTCGACTTTCTTGCCGTTGACCTCTATGAACTGCGGGAATTCCTTCGACATGTATATTGTCTTGCCGTCGCGCGAATAGCCGCCAGTATACTTTATGTCATACTCATGCGTTATCCTTATGTCCTTGCCGGAGAAAGACTTCTTCACCTCTCCGACTTCCTTTCCATCTGACAGCATCTTACCATTCACTACCGTGATCTTCTTACCGACCTCTACGTCGACGCTGCACAGCGCCGTGACATAGGCGGGCTGCACGAACTCCACTGCCTTGACCACAAAATAGTTGACATCCTTCTCCTTTTCGGCCTTGTGCTCGATCACTTCGTATTCAACGCCGTTCTCCATATTGCATCAATCATATCATGTGTAGGAAAGGCTTATTTGCTATACGAAGCCCAACCAGAGAAGCAGTATGCCTACGAACTCAGAATAGTAGAGGAACGAGGGGAATCCTGATATGTAGAGGGTTCCTGCCGCACTCACGATCACCACTCCGCTTATTATCGAGAGCATCTTGGGGTTTTTCTTTTTTCTGTAGCTGATCGCGGCAATCGCTATCAGCGCGACTGCCGATGGGAAAGTGCCGATCGAGGATGCCGTTATTATCATAATGGGTAGCACGCCGAAGACGACATGGTTAGTGAGCACGTTGCCTATCGTCGAGGTGGCGATGGAGTATGCGGCGAACGCGAGAGAGGCGATGGCAAATGCTCCAAAATACATCTCGAGCTTCCTTGACTTGTAAAGCGCCACCGCGCCCATCGCGAGCGATTCGACCAGCGCTACTACCAGGAAGAGGTACATGCCTATCATAAATCCGCTGTATACCCCAAAGGCGAACAGCACCTCGAGAAGCACAGACAGCGCGAACAGCCAAAGTCCAATGGACCAGAAGAGATGCGACCGCGCCTTGCTCTTCGCATATGCGCGCGTCAGGACCACCGCGAGCCCTACGGTGAGCGCGAGTATCAATATGGTGGAAAACTCCGTGAACACCTGGCTTGTCAGCAGTCCGGTTGGCATGCAATCACGAGGAGTTGTCTTGAAAGCTTAAAAAAGGTTTATCTTTATCCTGGGCGAATGGAAGGGATTAATGCACTCTGTCTGCATGACATGCGCATCAAAATAAGTGGGCCCGCGGAGAATCGGACTCCGGATCTTCACGTTGTCAACGTGACGTCTTACCATTCGACTACGAGCCCCTCTCATAACTAATCGTCAATCATTCATATAAACCTAATGCTGGTAACGCTTGTGGGATTCTCAGAGGGTTATTCTGGTGCCGTCTTCCGCTACCTTCGTGTTGCTGAACGTCTTTGTCGCCTCCTTGAGCAGCGCGGCGCTGCTCTGGTACCTCGCACTGACATGGAAGAGCACGAGCCTCTTGACACCTGCCTTCTTCGCGACCTGGGCCGCCTCATATACGGTGGAATGCATGTTCTTGACCGCGAGCCCCTTCAGCGAGTGGTCGTATGTCGCCTCGTGTATCAGCAGATCGGCGCCTCTAGACAATTGGCGCGTGGTCGAAGCTGGGCGCGTGTCCGTCGCATACACGATCTTCCTGCCCGGCTTCGCCTTTATCACGTCCTCGAACCTGACAAGCCTGCCGTTGACCTTCAGCTTCCTCTTCTTCTCCAGCTGCTTGAACATCATGCCCTTCAGGCCCAGCTCCCTTGCCTTCTCCTTCATGAAGTTGAAGCTGTCTTTCTCCTTGAATATGTAGCCGTACGTCGGCACCGAATGGATGAGCCTGAACGCGCTGACCGTGTAATCGTCGCTCTTGTATATCATACCCGCCCTTACCTCGCGTATGTTTATCTTGTAACCTATGAGGTGCATGTCGATGCCTATGAAGCCCTTCATCACCCTCTTGTAGCCCTTCGGAACGAATATCTCGAGGTCGTCCTTCCTGCCGTTCAGCCCCATGCTCCTGAGAAACCCTGCGATGCCGAAGAAGTGGTCGCCGTGCATGTGGCTGATGAATATTGCCCTGATCTTCGACATGTTGACTCCATACTTCATCATCTGCCTCTGAGTGCCCTCCCCGCAGTCGAATAGGAGGATATCGCCCTCATATTCCAGGGCGACAGCCGGCAGGTTCCTGTCCTTTGTCGGCGTAGAGCCCGACGTTCCAAGGAAAGTCACTCTCATCAATGCAACCATCTGCCTATCCCTTTTCTTCTACCTCTTCCCCTATGTCGATCACGACCTTTTTGTTCTTCAGGTCGACCGACGTCACCTTTATGCCCTGCTGTGCAGCCTTCAGAAGGCCTTCCGCGGTGGCGTGCCTGTCCTGTGTGGCTGCCCTTATCAGAGTGTTTATTGCATCCATGTTGTTAAATATTATGGTACCGATGCGCTTGTCCTGTTCTGATTCTGCAAGCAGGCCGTCTACGGACTTCCGCTGCTTCTCGATGCTGATTCTGATGGACATTGCCTCGGCGCTTTCCGCTTCTTCGGGATGCGCCTCTGCCCTAGCCTCTGCGGCCGACGAGTAGACCGCGTCCAATGCTTCGTTTAGGGATCCGCATGCCCTGCTTTCCACGCCGCTGTATTTTGCGAGCTCCACCAGCGCGAAGTCCAATGGTTCCCCATCGCGCATGTAAACGATCGCCTTTTCGGATCCGATCGCTTTCTTCACCAGTTCGCGTATGCTCGCCGCGAGCTCCGGCAGTCTCTCTTTTACTGACTCTACCTTGGCTGTCGGATCATCACCTGCCCTGGTTATGGCCTCCTCGACATACAACCTGCCTATCCCAAAAACGGATGCGAAATATCTCGCCACTTCGGCGTTGGATGTCTCATACTTGATTCCGTACGCCGGATCGCTGGTGAAATCTATCGTGCCGCTCTTCGGCGGCTCGTATGCCATGTGCGGCGCCACTGTCCTGTCCTTGAACTCCTGCCTCCTGTATGTGAGGAGCGTTGCCATATTCCCATCGGTAAGTATCAGATTGCCTTTTCCGAACAGCTCGAATATTATGTTGATTGACAGTTCGCCCTTCTCCGCCGATATATTTATTATGCGGTCGCGGTTCATCTGGGTTATCTCCTTTATCACGAAACCGGATGTGCGTTTCCTGAACGCAGTCGCGAATCCCGTCGCGGTCTCCGCCTTCTCGATTGTGGTCGTCTCGTTCAGCGTGCCCGGCAGGGCGCAGTTGAGATACGCCTTCTCCCCCTTGTTCGTGAGCCTGAGCCTGAAGCGGCCCTCTCCCAGCTCGTACAGCTTGTCTATATAGTAGCCGCGGAACTTGCCGAGCTCGCGCACGAGCCTGAACACCTCGATGGTAGCAAGCTCCCTCACATCATTACCCCTTTGCGGCCGCCTGCGTTGCCGAAAAAACAAAGAATAGAGGGGGGATCACTTCCCTCCCTTCTTGAGCTTCTTAGCGCCCTCCTCCTTGGTTACCTTCGAGAACAGAAGCGCCTTCTTGTACACATCATCCGCTTTGTTGCTGCCTTCGAACGCAGTGCCTATCTGCACCGCATCCGCCCCTGCCTCGTATGCAACCCTGAGCTCCTTCTCAGATATGATGCCGCCGCCCACTATGTACGGGACGTCTATCGCCCTTTTCACTTCCCGTACCATTTCAGGCGGTATCGGCCCCTTGCCTTGCATTCTAGGGTTGGATCCCGTATCTGTTACTATGAACCTGTTGCCGAGATACTGCCCTGTGAGGGCCAGTGCCGCCGCGATCTTCGGCTTGGACTGCGGTACGATGTTCGCGTCGCCGACCCATGCCGCAGTGCCTCCCGGTTCTATTAGTATGTATCCGACCGGAAGGGGCTCTATGCCTGCCTCCTTTACCACAGGCGCACCAAGCATCTGCACCTGCGCATGCCAGTACGGATTCCTCGAGTTGAGCAAGGACTGGAAGTATATCGCATCGGCATATCTCGTAATCGTCGCCACGTTTCCCGGGAAAAGGACTAGCGGGACGCCGTCTATGGCATCCTTTATCTCCTTCGCGACGCCATCGAGCAGCTCGCCCTGAACGCCGCTGCTGCCTCCGAGCAGCAACACGTCCGCGCCTCCCTTCGTGACGGCCTTCGCGGTCGCGATGACATCCTTCACGCTCTTGTAATCGACCGGGTCTATGAGTGAGAAGAGAAGTGCTCCTCTGTCCTCCAGCCTATCGTTTATGTACTTCTCGGTTTTTCCTATCGAAATCATGCTACCAATCCGTAAGCGTCATTCATGTAATATATATCATTTCTTCGCGCCCTTCGCGGCAACGCGCACATGGTTGCTGCTGCCGTGGTTGTGGTTATTATTCTCCGCAAGGAACTCCTTGACGAGAGCTGGTGCATCTTCCTCCACGTCGCCCGATGGCCTGTAATGCAGCTCCTTCCTGGCACGCTCTATGCTGATCACACGGTTGCTCGTCACGAACTCGTACTCGTCGTAGTTTATGCCGGTTATCCTCCTGCCTATCCTGGCTATGATCGGGCTCACCTTCCTCTTCGGCATTTCCTTGTTCATCAGCTCAGAGCCCAGCTTTATCAGTACCCTGAGCTCGTGCTCCTTGCCGTCGGTTACGTTATATATCCTGTTCCTCGCGGCAATGCTGTCCGCCGCGAGCAGCATCGCATTCGCCGCGTCGCTGACGTTGATGAAAGGTATCGTGTTGCTGCCGTCGCCGATCATGATGAACCTTCCGCTCTCTATCATCCTGAACATCTTGAATATAGGGGCATTGTAGCGCGTCGATCCATACAGCGTTGACATCCTGAGTATGGTATATGTGATCTTGGGATTCTCCTCGCTGTATATGTTGATCAGGTTCTCGGCCATCTGTTTGCTCTGCGAGTAAGGGCTCTCAGGCTTAAGCTCTGACTCCTCAGTAAGAATCTCACCCTTCCTCCTATAGCCGTACACGTTGGTGCTGCTTGCGTATAAAAAGTGCATGCGCGCGTCCTGTTGCGGGTTTGCGTCTAGGTACGCCTTAATGAGGTTTTCGGTGCCCAGCACGTTGACCTCGACAAGCTTGTTGTAGCTGTTCTGGTAGTTGAATACCGCGCCTGCAATGTGGAATATCCTGTTGACGCCCTGGCAGGCGTTCTTCAGCTCTTCAAAATCGGTCTCCTTTTTCAGTGTCAGGTCCGCGACGTACAGCCTGACGCCCTTCGGCAGCTCCGACCATTCGTCGCTCTCCTGTGGGTGCTTTGAAAGCAGTACACGAACCTCCTCGCCGCGCTCGATCAGCCTGTGTGCCACTGTGCGCCCCAGGTCAGAGCTCGCTCCAGTAACCAGATTGATTGGCCTCTGGGCCCTATCGGCGGTCTCAGCCTGCGTACTCTTCTGTGTCGATGTCTGCATCGTCCATCATCCGCGCATCGCCGCCGTTCTGGCTGTTGTCCAGCACAGCGGAGGCGATCCTGCTTATACGTCCCTCGGCAAGCCTGTTCATCGCATAGGATACCCAATCCTTGCCGTACGGTGTGTATATGCTCAGGTTTATTCTGTTCTTGATAAGCTTATTAAGTTTCTTGTTGCTTTCGCCGAACGGCAGTTCGAAGGTGACGTTCTTCTTCAATTCTTTCGACTTGTTAGCAATCCTCAGTATGCTGCTTTCTTCCGTATCTGATATCATGACGTCTCGGCAGGTCTGGGCCGCCCGGCCGAAGTAGTTCACCATCTCTTCCAGTCTTCCGTTGCCCTCGCGGCTCTTGCTCTTCTTCTCCTTGTCGGTGCCCGAAGTCTCCTTTATCCCCTTTGTCTGCTTGCCGTCCGCGTACTTCTTGCTAACTACGATCTTCATGTGGCTGTCTTTCTTCGAGAGAGATC
>JAKBHG010000039.1 GCA_021836925.1 Microcaldota archaeon
TAGCTCGAATGGATAATCCTGAAGGCAACGCGGGCAGGGCGGATACTCGGCAATCAACATCATGCGTAAACAATAAGGTGAAATAATGGCAACTGACAAACCCCACATGAACCTAATATTCATAGGTCACGTCGACCACGGAAAGTCGACGACAGTCGGAAGGCTGCTCTACGAGACGGGTGTAATAACCGACAGGGACATAGCGAAGTACAAGGAATTCACGCAGCAGTACAACAGGCCCTCGTTCGAGTTCGCTTTCGTTATGGACGCGATGAAGGAGGAGCGTGAAAGGGGAATAACAATTGACATAGCCCACAGGGACTTCCAGACGCAGAAGTACTACTTCACTATCATAGACGCCCCGGGACACAAGGACTTCGTAAAGAACATGATAACGGGAGCTAGCCAGGCCGACGCGGCAGTACTGGTGTGCAGCGCTGCGGAAGGTGTGCAGGCCCAGACAAGGGAGCACGTGATACTTTCGAACGTGCTCGGAATAAGGCAGATAATAGTAGGAGTAAACAAGATGGACAAGGTCAACTACGACCAGAAGAAGTTCGAGGAGACAAAGCAGGCCGTGATAGGCCTTTTCACGCCTCTTGGAATAAAGGCTGATGGGATAACGTTCGTGCCTTACTCCGCCCAGATGGGCGACAACGTCAAGGTGAAGAGCGACAAGATGGGATGGTACACAGGACCTACGATGCTCGAGGCTCTCGACGCGCTGAAGGTGCCGGAAAAGCCTCTCGACAAGCCGCTCAGGCTCCCGATACAGGACGTCTACTCGATATCAGGATTCGGAACTGTTCCAGTAGGAAGGGTCGAGACGGGAGTGCTCAAGGCTGGCGATCCGGTAGTTATAATGCCTTCAGGCATAAAGACCGAGGTCAAGAGCATCGAGATGCACCACCAGGCCCTCCAGAAGGCTGAACCGGGAGACAACGTCGGCTTCAACATAAAGAACGTGGCGAAGACCGACATCAAGAGAGGTGACGTCATAGGACCGGCGAGCAATCCGCCGACTGTCGCGGCCGAATTCACCGCGCAGGTGGTCATACTGCACCACCAGAACGTCATAGCCAAGGGTTACACTCCGGTATTCCACATACACACCGCTCAGATAGCGTGCACGTTCGTGGACATACTCGAAAGGAAGGATCCGAAGACCGGACAGGTCGTGGAGCAGAACCCGGCTACGCTCAAGACAGGTGACATGGCGATTGTCAAGGTAAAGCCGACCAAGCCAGTGGTAATCGAGAAGTACAGCGAGATACCGCAGCTCGGCAGGTTCGCCATAAGGGACATGGGCGAGACGATCGGCGCAGGCATAGTCATGGACGTTACGCCGAAGGCGTAACCGCTATAGGGAGTGTATTTGATGGCCAAGGCAACGATAAAGCTGATAAGTACGTCGCATGCTGACGCTGACGCGATCGCCGCGCAGATAAAGTCGATCGCGGCTGCATCGCAGATAACGTGCAAGGGGCCGATCCCCCTCCCGAGGAAGAGGATCGTCCAGGCCGTCAGGAAGGCTCCAAGCGGCACGGGAAGCCATACCTACGAGAAGTGGGAGATGCGCATACACAAGAGGCTGCTCGAGATAGACGGCAATGAGCAGGCTTTCAGGCAGATAATGAGGATCCTTGTGCCTGACAGCGTCAAGATCGAGATACAGCTTCCTGAATGAGCGCTGCGTTCCTTCTTCTTTTCTTTTTTATTTGTCTTCTTCTCTTAGTTTTTCTTTTTAAACCGTTTCCATATGTGATAGGCAGGCCTGCCTGTCATAATCACATCACCACAGGTTATCTACTGCAAGCCTTCGCCTCAGGATAGCCGTAATGGTGCCTGTGGTGGCAGTTCTGGCATAGCACCGTAATGTCGGAATGCTTCCCGTGCTCCATGACGTACTTCAGCATGCCTGCCGGCTTCTTGTATTGCGAGGTCTTCGATACAATGTCCCTGATGCCAAGCCACGACTCGAAGTCCGGCAGGTGATACGCGTCAAGGGCCCTGATGTCTGCGCGGCCGCATTCGCTGCAACGGTTCCTACCGCCTGTCAGCATCCCTATCAGCTCCCTCTTCTCGGCGTTTATCCTGTCATCCTCCCAGTAGTGCACCGCGTCGACGCGCTGGCAGCTGTAGCATAGTATGTTCAGGTCGAGCTTCACAGCGTCGCCCTTGGTGTCCAGGTAATATTCAGGAAAGCCGTTGTCATTTGCCCATGCATATATGTTCTTGTACCAGTGCTCCTTTCCCTTGTTGTCCTTCGTGAACATTACGCTCCTATGCAGATTGCCATCGTGGTTTATGTGATTCAGCGTCAGCAGGTCAATGTCGTCCACGCCGCACATGGCGCACTCGATCCTGCCTGAGTCGGTATAGTGGCTGAGCACCTCATATTTCATGTTGCCCTTTCTGGGAGTCCGTATCAACCGCATCGTGTCAGGGTTGGCATCAGCCTTATCGCGCACAGTTGTTAGCCGCGGCGTGTACAGCCTCTCTATCCGGTCCTCCATTATGGACTCAGCCACGCTTTTCTCAGTGTTTCTAATCCACTTTTCCACCACAAATTCACCCATAATCGGTCGTAGGATGCAACTGACGAATTTCCAAAGCTGCCGCTATCCCTTAACAGCTCAGATTTCGCGGATAATGCGCATGAGAGGGCATTGATAATAGGTATGTGCACCAATGCGTAGACATTTCTCTCATTGGAATTATCCAACGATACACCCATCCTTCCCACATCCTAATTAAGAACACACCTTTTTAAGTGTTCTGCGTCGGTCTGTCGACGGAATGAAAAGGCCAAAAACCAAGAAAGATTTAAATACTTATTCATTAAAGATAGTAGCACCCAAATGAAATAGGTCTTTTTCTGAGACCCTATTCTCATCCACCCAGGGCGTGTGCGCTGCACACGCCTAACCCTAATACCTCTTCCTGCGTGAGCTAGGTTTGTGCGTTAGTTTTTAAGGGTAACTCTCTTCCGCATTAGTTTTCTGAATGCCAGTATGTCTTTATCGCCACTTGCGACGATATATCTTTTCCAGTAAGGAAGAAGCTTCTTCATTATCGGGAATAAATCCTCGTGCCCTTCAAAAGGAGGATAGCGTCCGCCGTTAAGCAAAATACGCAGTTCGTTATCAGTAATCAACTGTATTATTGCGTGGCTTAGATCATCGTGAGGCAGATATGAATGCAGTATCTCATGCCAGAGATATATGGTAGTGTAGTTAGGCCATTCCTCCTTATGCCCCCACTCGATCTTCCCGTCACTTATTGATTTTCCGTTCTTTAGGCTAGGGTGTGTTATGTACACCGTGAAGTTTTTTGAAAAACTTAACCCAATAATATCAGCAATTAAATGATTACTGGCTTCATAATTTTTTGCCATTGCCTTCTGCAAAAATCTGAATGCAACAAGGTCTGGCTTAGGACTTTTTTAAAGGCCTTGGAATTTTCTATTACTCTGAAAAGTCAGGAAGAGTTTTGCCGATATTTCTCATTCCTTCGTTTGAAACATGCTCAGCGAATAGTCTTGAAGTTAATAAGCGATAGGTTGCCTCGGACGTTTTCCAAGCGAAGTTCTGCAGGTTTACTACATCTTTCATATGCTGCTTTGAAGAAAAGGCATTCTCTCCGGTGTTCTGCAGGGCGTGTAACAGTAAATAGGGTCTGTTTACCGTAAAATTTATCCTCATGATAATGCATTGGGGTCGAAACATTAAAGTTATCTCTTCCAGCCGAAAACGAGATAGGCCGTATGCCATATGCCCTTCGTGGCGGGGCGCGTGCCCTCCTCCCTGACGAGCATACTCCTCGCGATAAGCTCCATCGTCATCACTTCGGTGAAATTATACTTGTTGAGCTTGCCCACGAAAGCCTTTACCTGCTCTATGTGCGGCAGATAGCCGCATATGCAGCCGCCGACCTTCAGCGCCTTGTATGCGCGCGGGATTATCTTGTCGGAATCAGGCATGTCCAATGTTATAAGGTCGATCTCCTTCTCCTTTATGCCCTTCGAGATGTCCGCGTTCCTTATCGTAAGGTTATCCAAGTTTGCAATCCTTTTGTTCGATTCCGCAATCTTCACGAACTCCTTCTTTGTCTCATAGCTCGTCACGCTAGTGCATAACCTCGCGAGCGATACCGCGAGCCATCCGCTGCCTGTGCCCGCATCGACGCACACGCTCTCCTTCCCTATTCCGGAATAGGCGATTATGGCGCCAATGTCCTTTGGCAGCATGACCTGCGGTCCCCTCTTCAGGTGCTTGTAGTGCGATGGTATGGAGAGATACTCATTCCTCCTGTTCCTTCTCGGCAAAGTTCTCACCCTTTGTTCTCTTCTTGCCCGGTTTTGCAGGCTTCGCCTTTGCTGCGGTTCTCTTTTTCGCCGCTTTTGGCTTGGCTGCAGCTTTCGGCTTGCGCTTGCGCTCTGCAGGAGTCTTCTTTTCTGCCGCAGCCGCCGCGGCCTTCTCTTCCGCCTTCGCCTCGGCCTTCTGCGCCCACTTCTCCTTCGTCACGCACTTTGGGTCTAGATCCATCTCGAATACGCCCTTGCCCCACCTCATCACCTTCACTATAGGAGTATGGCAGTACTCGCAGACCTTGTCAGTTGGTATTATCTTCGCGCCGGACGGCAGCGGATACGTTGTGGTGCACTTCGGATAGTTGTCGCAGCCCACGAACTGCTTCCCGAACCTCGACCTCTTTATGGAGAGGTTGCCACCGTCCGTCGGGCACTTGCCCAGCGAGACCGTGCTCTCCTTGAGCCCGGTCTTCATCGACTCTGACACCTTCGCCTTGTTGCTATCGAAGGTCTTTATCGCTTCGAGCAGCATCTTCTTGCCCTCCTCAAGAACCTCTTCCTTGCTCTTCTTCCCCTGCGCTATGTTCTCCATGTCCTCCTCGAGCCGCCTGGTTGTGCTCTCGTCCACGATCATGCTGCAGTTGTCCCTCAGCGTCTTGTACACGCTCATGCCGAACGATGTTACGGTTATCTGGCCCCCTGTTATGTAGTTCCTCTTGAATAGGGTGTCGATTATCGCCGCCCTCGTCGCCTTCGTGCCCATATTCCTTCTCTCTAGCTCCGCTATGAGCGACGCCTTGCTGTACCTTCTCGGCGGTTTGGTCTGCGACTCGTCCATCGAAGTCTTCGCGGGATAGGCGCTCCCTTCCTCTATTCCCTCGACGCTCTTGTCCTCCACCTTCATGTAGTCGTATATCTCCAGCCAGCCCTTCTTGAGGAGGGTAGAGCCGTTGGCCGAGAATCCCTCTTCGCCTATTCTCGCCTTCGCAGATATCCTCGCTACTACTGCGCTCTCCGCGAAGCACGCGAGGAATCTCTTTACTATCAGGTCGTACACCTTCTGCTCCTCTGGCGCCATCGCCTTCGGCTCGACTCCGGTCGGGTATATTGCAGGGTGCGCCTCATCCATCTTCTTGCCCTGCCTCGGCGTGAATCTTTCCGATTTTATAAGAATGTTGGCCAGCGAGGCATAGTGCTGGTTCTTCGCGATGTCACCTATTATGCGCCTGAGGCCGAGCGTCGGCGGCAGCTTCTGCGAGGACGTCCTCGGATATGATATATACGACTTCTCGTACAGCGACTGCGCGACAGCAAGCGTCCTTGAGGGATCCATGCGCAGCGTGCGGCTCGCCTCGAGCTGCAGCGACGTCAGATCGAACGGCGGGTACGGGAATAGGTTCTGCTCCGCACTTTCTATCTTGACAACTTTGGCGCCGCTGGCGTTCGCGCCCACGTGCTTGAACACCCTGTCGGCCTCAGCCTTGTCGAACATGTCGCCCCTATCGCTCTGGAACTCGACGCCGTTTATGTCTGCAGATATCTTCCAGAAAGGCTTCGGTACGAAGCTGGTTATCTCCTCTTCGCGCACTGCAAGGAGCGCAAGTGTCGGCCCCTGCACCCTGCCGATGCTCAGCGCCTTGTAAACGCCAGGCGTGGAGACCGCGGCTGTGAGGGCCCTACTCAGGTTTATCCCCCAGAGCCAGTCCAGCATGTGCCTAACCTCACCCGCATAGAAGTTGTTCATGTCGAGGGGCAGCAGGTTGGCGTATGCCTCCTTCAGCTCCGGTATGGTGGTGGTCGAGAACTTCATCCTTTTCGTCTCCTTACGCTCTCCCGGCTTCGTTATGAACATTATTATGTTGGTGCCTATGACCGTGCCTTCCACGTCATAGTCGCACGCGTTTATGAATTCGCCGCACTTCGGCGCCAGAGCCTGCAGAGTCATCAGGTACTGCTTGGTGTACGCCGATCCGCTGTTCACCTCATAAGAC
>JAKBHG010000040.1 GCA_021836925.1 Microcaldota archaeon
GAGGAGTCCCTGGTATCGTGTCGGTGTATGTGACGTACGCGCCTCCGCAGGCCCCACTCTGGGATACTGTTGTCGTGATGGGGCTGGGCTGCCAGTTGCCCGTTGCTGACGGCGCCGTGCATGATATTGTCGTTAGGGTAGTCCCCTCAGTTGTGGTAGATATGGTAGTTCCGGTCCCTATGGTTGCTACTTCTGTCACTGCGCTTCCGGGCATTGTGAATCCACAGGTTGTTGCTGTTCCGCATGTCCCGTAGCTCCAGCTGTTTACTACATATCCTCCGGAGAGAGGAAAGACATCGGCAGTTATGCTGTCGCTTGCCTGGGCCTGGATCGTCTCGCTGGTTGCAGTCGTGCATCCCTGTCCTGTGTACGCGTGCGTGTTGTCGTACAGGCATATCTCGGAGCAGTAGTTCGACGGGTTGCAGTATAGGGTCAGCGAGTATTGGGTCGGCGCAGTGGTCACCACTGTGCTAACCGTGGTGGGTGCTGTAGTATATACAGTTGTTGGCGCGGCAGTGTAGACTGCCAGCTCATAGATCTGCCATGTGGCCACGCCTGTAGGCACGGTGCATGTCCCTGAATGGGGATTATCATAAGCTGGGCTTGCATCCGGGAAGCTGCAACTGGAGCTTGATCCGCCAGGCGTATAGTCTATCGAACTTCCATAGCCCGCGTGGGCTGCCCAGTAACTGAACTGCTCTCCGGATGGCGGATTCGCGGTCATTGTGGCAGTGACACCGCTGCTGAACGGACCGTACGCTGTAAATCCGCCGTACGATGATGGAGGGCAGCTTCCCGAAGCAGTCCCTGTTACCGGGACTGAGCTGCCGGGAGGGTTGAACTGGCTGTTTGTTCCCAGACCCTGAGTGTATACGCAGTATGTTGATGCACTTGACGTGAATGTAGGCGTCTCGCTCACGCTGCTTCCGGTGCCCGGAGTCTCGCAGATCGGATTGGATGGGGAGGAGTATGTGCCTGTCCAGCTCGAGAATGTGTATCCCGATGCCGCTGTCGTCTCTACACACACCGCAGTTCCCGCATTTACTGTCTGCCCGCTGCTGCCTCCGCTTCCAGTGCAGTTGGCATAAGTGCCACCGTTCCTGTTCGAGCATGTCTGCGTGCAGCCAGTTGCAGGGCAGTAGTATGTCAGCGAGAATGTACCTGGCCCTGCCATTATTGTGGTCGTCGATGATGTGGATGTTGTTGATGTCGTCGTTGACGTGGTGCTTGATGTGGTGGATGTCGTAGATGATGTGGTGCTTGAGGTCGTGGTACTGGTGGTCGCCACTAGCGTGTATATCGCTTCTACGGTGCAGTTGTATGAGGCGACGAAGGTGTTTACCCTGCCCTGAACCCCGCAACCCGAGACGAACGGATCCATCGCGATATAGCTTCCCGCACTGATGCTATTGGAGTATGCGTAAGAGACCCTGTCGCCATACTTCAATGTGAGCGTAATCGGCAGTTGTGACAGTTGATACTCCTTGCCGTCCACAACAACGGCCACTCCCGAAGCGCCATCAGTGTCAGCCGCTTTGAATGTCACGTACACGTAAGGGATAAAGTCCACGAGGACGTTTGCCGTGTATCCCGCATAGTCTGCGGTCACGATCACGTTTCCAGGGGTCGTGCTTGAGATGTAGCTGTACGCGTTTCCTCCTGTGTTCGTCGTCGACTCCTGCGGCGAGAAGCTTGGGAAGGTCGGGTTGACGGAGAATCCTACCGTCGCGCCAGGATAGTTCTGGCCGAGGATCTTGACGTTGGCAGTGAGCAGGTCTCCCCCGCCGTTCGCGGGTTGCGTCGAGTTCTGCACCATGAGCGTTATCTGGACGTTTGTCGAGGAGAGGGGCTGCTGCACGTGCGCCGTAAGTGCGCCGCTGTACGTCTGCTGGGTGGAACCGCTGCACGTCGCTGGCGTCGTGCCAGATGTGCAAGGAGTTCCCTGGATGTAGACCTCTCCGGAGACGAACGATCCCTGGCCGTAGGTTTTCGGTATAGTCACGTTGCAGATCATGGATCCGCCGGGAAGGACGAAGCCGGGCGAGCACAGTCCGGTATAGTTGCCCTGGTTCTGCGCGTTGACCATTATGCTCGGATTGTTGAGCGGGTACTGCTGCGAATTCGAGAGCAGGAAGACGACCTTCGAGGCGACCGCGTTGCTGCCGAAGACGATGTCGTTGCAGTATATCCCTGAAGAGACTACGCATCTCTGCGGGGCCACCGAGTATGGCGATATGACGAATACATAAAGAAGGATCAGAACCACCGCAATGATGAGGATTGCCCATCCGTATGTGGTGAGGTACTCTATCGCGGCCTGACCGAGGCTCTTCTCCCTCATCCTCTTCTTTATTCTCTTGCCCTCCTTTCTGGCAATCTCAGCCATATTTCCCATCGAATCAGACTGCTGCTGTTATACAATACATAGTACTAGCGGTTTTTATACTTTCTCTTTGGTTCCCTGGCCCATGACCTCTGTTGCGAGAGCTTGGGTCGATACGACTGCCGGCATCCCGCGGCCGAGGATAGAGTCCATCCTCCTGTTTATCTCGATGGTCCTCTTCATGGTGACGGTGAAGTTCTTCTCGGTTCTCTTGAACTCGTCCAGTCTTATGAAGAACCATCCCTTGCCGTTCATCCTCCACGCGACGTACGTCGGGAAGGAGGTGTTCTTCTCCCACACCACCAGCTTCTCAAACTGCTCCGGATCGAGGCTCAGGCTTCCCCTCTCCCAGGCCTTGCACTCTATGCACAGGGCCTCCCTGTCCTTAAGGAAGATCACATCCGGGCTCAATGCATTGACGCCGCTGCCGCTGCTGCGTATGACCGACCATCCGTTGTCATAGAAAGTGTGCAGTAACTCTCTCTCTGCCCTTGCACCCTTCACGTATCTGTGCGCAGGATCGCCCGCTTAACCGATTGGGCGACAAAGTTTAAATAAGTGAGCCGGCAATTCTATCACCCGTGGATTGAATGTTCGAGAACGTAGTCTCAGGATGGAAGATCGCGTCAGCGATAAGGAAGCTGGCGCTCCAGGACAGGGGCCTTCTGCTCTACCCTATAATATCTGCCATTATAATGATAGTAGAGGCCATAGCCGTGTTCGTGCCTCTCGCGCTGCTGAGCCTCGTAACGTACTCCTCGTACGGCGGCTCATACGGCATACTATTCATAATTGCGCTATTCATATACTATGTCATTGTATACTTCACGGCAACGTACATCCTCGTTGCGATGCTTCTCGCGTTCAGGGGCTATGAGGATGGCAAGAAGATCGGCGTCGGAGCCGCACTCTCGCAAGCATCCGCATACTCGGTCGTGATACTCGAGTGGGCACTCTTCGAGGCCATAGTGACGATGGTGATCAGGGCCATCGAGCAGCGGCTCGGAGCACTCGGCGGGCTGATCTTCGGGCTCGCCGCATCGATAGCGATGAGCGTTGCAACAGCCTTCGCCATACCTATCATAGTTGACAAGAAGATGGGTCCTATAAGCACGCTCAAGGAGAGCACAGGCTTCATAATAAGGAACTTCGGCAAGACCTTCGGCGGTCTCCTCTTCACGGACCTCTACGCGATGATCTTCTCGCTCTCCGGGTTCGTCATGGTCATGGCGGCATTCTTCACCATTGCCGTCTCTGTAGTAGTGGCAATCATTGTAGGCATCGTAGGGATAATTCTCATCCTCTATGGCGCCATGCTCAACTACATCCTTGGGAATATCTACAAGTTCGTCCTCTACGACGTGGTCAACGGAGGAAAGGTGCCGAAGGGCATCACGAAGGACCTGCTGATGAGTGGCATCAAGCAGAAGCGGAACAAGGGGTCTGGAGGCATACTCGGCGGAGGCATGCCCGGCGGTTTTGGAGGGCCTGTGTAAAGATCAGGCATATGTGCATTACGATGTACCTAAAAGCTACAGATATGTGCACTACAATGCCCATATTCTCTATGGGGGTAGAGGCTTGGATATCTGTGACCGTAGCCTTCAATCGGCATTCGACCGGATGCTACAATAGCATTATTAACCTTCTCATGGCCATATAGTGGCAGTGAAAAGCAGTTTACGGCTACTCAGGTATTTGGATGAGATATTATACTAATTCAAGGATGAAGTGCAGTCGAAATTACTACCCTGAGCTGCAACTCTAACTGCTTTTCCTGAAGTGAAGAAGGGTGCCTGAAGCAACAGCTACGGAGAAGGTTCCGGAACACATGCCTAGCCTGGCGGCTGCTCCTGTAATACTCAAAATGGTGTCATAGATGGCAAAAACTTATCTGGAAATCGTAAAGTACATGGTGGAAGCAAAGTTCGTTATTGACGGCATGGTGGACAAGCCTGACATAATCGGCGCAGTCTTCGGACAGACAGAGGGTCTTCTCGGCAACGAGCTTGACCTGAGGGAGCTGCAGAAGAACGGGAAGATCGGTAGAATAGAGATAGACCTGCAGCCAATGGGAAACAGGACCCATGGAAGACTGTACCTGCCCGCGTCTCTGGACAGGATAGAGACATGCATACTCGCCGCTGCTGTGGAAGCGGTTGACAGGGTTGGGCCTTATGAAGCGCAGTTCACGGTCGAGAAGGTCGAGGACACAAGGTCCGAGAAGAGGCGCAAGATACTCACCAGGGCCAGGGAGCTCGTCAAGCTGATGATGACAACAGGTCTTCCGGACAGCAAGGAGATAGCCGAGCTGGTCCAGGCCGATGTAAGGGCGAGCGAGATAGTGACGTACGGACCGGAGAAGCTGCCGGCAGGGCCTGACGTGGGGAAGAGCGAGGAGATCATAATTGTGGAGGGAAGGGCCGACGTGCTCAACCTCCTCAGGAATGACATAGGGAATGCCATAGCGGTAGGTGGTGCGACGAACAACATACCGAAGTCGCTGATAGACCTATGCAACCAGAAGGAGTCAACGGTATTCGTCGATGGAGACAGGGGCGGCGACCTGATAATAAGGGCGCTCACCTCTGCAGCGGAGATAGACTTTATAACGAAGGCTCCGGAAGGGAAGGAGGTCGAGGATCTCACGAGAAAGGAGATAATAAAGGCGATAAGGTCGAAGGTTCCTGTGGACCAGGAAGCAGCGGCGAGGCAGCAGAAGAAGTTCGCACAGGGCATGCAACAGCAGGCCCAGCAACAGCAGGTCCAGAGGCAACAGCAGCCTGCGCCTGCACCAAGGCCGGCTCCGGCACCTACACAGGTGCAAGCCGCTCCAAGGCGCCCCGAGCCGATGGTGCAGTCAGCATCATCGAGAGGCGAGTCCGTGATACCGAAGATAGAGCCACAGGAGCTGAAGCAGGGGAGCGCAGAGTCAGCGCCGCAGCCCGCGCTCCAGTCCGTTATACTCACACAGCTCTCGGCGGGGCTGGACGAGCTTGCGGGGACGCTCAGGTCGAGGCTCTATGATCAGGCAGGCACGGTGCTGAAGGAGATGCCGATAAGGGAGCTCCTCGTAGAGGTGCAGGACTCGAACGGAGCATATGCGATAGTCCTTGACGGAGTCATAACCCAGAGGCTGGTCGAGCTCGCAAGGGAGAAGGGGATAAAGGCGATATACGGAAACAGGGCAAACCCGTTCCAGAAGAAGGAGAAGGACATAATCCTCTACACGAAGGAGAACGGCACCCTCTGAAGGAAGCCCCTCTAAACCAGACATTATTGGTTAGCCTCAGCGCGGCAAGGTGAACGGGAGACCAGAGGCCAGGGCTAGATCGTCTCTACGCCGAGACTGGCCGAAGTTATGGTTGCGAGCCGGTTCCGATCAGTGAGAATGCCCAGAGCGGGCGCATGATGATCCGCTTTCCATTAACCTTCCTCTCCGAGAAGGTATCCCTTGTAATGGCATACGCTGTGCCGAGTCCCGCCTCCTCCAAGAACTCAAGGAGCTGCCCCGTCTCCACCGCGCCGTGCTTGACCTCTATCGGCAGCACCATTCCGCCGTCCTTGACAACTATATCAACCTCATGCCTGTTGTGATAGTAGTTCTTTGCGTCGGATGCGATGACTGCAAAATTCTCGTAGATCTTCTCCATGAAGCTGTCAGAATAAAAGTCACTGGCATACGGGTATGCCACGGAGACATTATTCAGGTATATCTTCCTGAGTTTCCTCGACGACACAATGAACCCTTTCCTGTAGTTTGCAACCGTCCTAAAGAGCAGCGAGTATTCCAGGTAATGGATATAATTCATTACCGTAACCTTGCTCCTGCCAAGGTCCCTTGAG
>JAKBHG010000041.1 GCA_021836925.1 Microcaldota archaeon
CGTAGGCTTGTTCGAGAGCACGATAACCCGGTCTGAAAGCTCGACCGCCTCTTCGACGTTGTGCGTCACCATGATCACGCTGTTGACAGAGATCGCCTTGCTCCTGAGGAGGGTGAGGATCTGGCTCCTGAGGTCGTTCGCCGTTATCTCGTCCAGAGAGCTGAATGGCTCGTCCATGAGCAGGACCTTCGGGTTCGACACCACTGCCCTGGCTATGCCAACCCTCTGCTTCATCCCGCCGCTCAGCACGGACGGATACGAATCCTCGGATCCACGCAGGCCGAAGTGGTGGAGAATCCTCCTTGCCTTCTCCTCCTTCTCCTTGTTGCCCGTGCTGTAGAGGGAGAGGCCGAGCTTTACATTCTCCACGTTTGTCAGCCAGGGGAGAAGCCCGAAGTCCTGGAAGACAAACGACAGCTCAGATATTGGCGCTGTTATCTCCCTGCCATTGTACAGCACCGTTCCGCTATCCTGCCTTATCAGCCCTGCTATTATCCTGAGGAGGGTGCTCTTCCCGCATCCGGATGGGCCGATTATCGAGATGAACTCCTCCTGCGGCGCGTCGAAAGTGATCCCGTTGAGTATCTTGACCTGCTTCTTCACGTCATAGAAGAACACTATGTCCTTTACGCTTATCGTGTCCATCTTCTCGCTCTTCCGCCTTCTCATCTATAGACCTCCGCTACGCTCTTGTAAAGCCTCTTCCACACGAATGTGTTTATCAATATTATCATGACAGTAAGGTTAATTAGCGCTATCGCCATGAGAAGAAGAGGCTGGTTGACAACGACGCCGCCGATGACCGTGCCTGGCGCCGCCGACAGCGATGCGTCAAGGAGCTGCCCTAGACCAGTATGCACGGAGCTTATCACCGTGCTCCCACCTATTCCCGCATTGGTGAAGAACTCCGCCACTATGCTCGCGTTCCATTCTGCCGCTATCCCCGTGACGGCCCCTGTTATCAGCCCCGGGACTATAGCTTTCACATAGATCTTCCTCCATGCATCCAGCCTCCTCACATGGAACACCTTCTTTATCTCGAGAAGATTATCGGAGAGGTCCCTCGAGTTGGCGAGCGCTCCGAAGATGACGTACCAGACGCCGCTGAGGAAGAAGATTATGAACGCCACTATCTCCCCCTGCATCGGATTTCCAGCGAACGCTGCAGCGATGACAGGCAGCACCAGGGTAGCGGGGATAGACGCTATTATCTGGATCAGCGTCACGTATCCGCTCAGCCGCTTCGTCATGAATATGATGTAGATGCAGAGCGGGACAGACACGACGAGGATGATTACGAAAACCAGCCATATCCTCGCGAACGACGCAGCTAGCGAGGCGAGCACCAGCGATTCATACGACATTGTCGTTTGATTGATGTTGCCAGTGATGAACAGCAGAGCCACGACCGCGATGAGGAACAGGAGGGTGTAGTAGTACTTGTGCCACCATACCGGTTCCTTGCGGATTGCTGGCTGGGGCGGAGGCCCGACGAGGTGCCTCTTCAGGTGCCGCTTCGGCTTTATGCCGAGACCCTCCCTGTACAGGTGCTGCATCTCCCTGAATATCGCGACAGGATGCAGATGCATCCCGCGCTGCCTGTGGATGGGCTGGAGGCCTGCAGCCGCCCTCCTCCTGGCATAGTGGTTCTCGAGAGGCGCGAACAGCAGGAACCTTGTCGCAATTACGAACGCTATGAAGACGAGGAAGCCTAGGAGGTAGTAACCGAAGCTCCCAGAAATGGCGAGCTGCGTGAGCGCGACGCCTATGCCGTGCGTTACCGTGTAGTGGGCGTTGCCTATGGAGAATATCTCGCTCGTGACCAGGTAGAATAGCCCTATCGCCCAGGAGAGCACAGACTGCTCGACAAGCCTTGGCATGGCAGCAGGGACGTAGATCTTCCTAAGCCTCTGGAACGGGCTGAGCCTGTACAGCTCAGATACCTCGAACGTCTCGTTCGGGAGCGTCCTGATCGCCTCGTACACCGCGAATATCATGTTCCAGAGCATGCTCGTCACTATGAGGAATACCACTGCGGCGTTTATCCCGAACATAGGCGGGAGTGCGACAACCACCACATAGATAACGAATGGGAAGAAGGCAAGGATGGGAAGCGTCTGGAATATGTCGATTATAGGCAGGATCACCTTCCCTGCTATCTCGGAGCGCGCAGCCCATATTCCGACAAAGAGGCTTATTATGAAAGAGATGAGCAGCGCGACAAGCATCCTCGCCCACGATGCGCCCGTGTCGAGAAGGAGCTGCTGCGCTAGCTGGTACAGGGGAAGCGCAGCCAGGCCGATGGACATGATAAACAAGGAGATGGAAGCAATTTAAGTTTTTGGTTTTCTGGACGCAACAGTGGCGGACCTCCAGCAGGCGTTGCTGGGCTAATCAGAATCAGTGAACTGCCCTTACATCATGCTTGAGCTTGCTTATTGTGAGCTCGCCGCTCCTCAGCTTCCCCCAACAAAAGCTTTTTATATATTATCGTTCCAATATAACAATATAGTTATACAGGGGCGATGCTATAAAAGAAATGCAACTCTACCAGATAAGGGACCTTGCAATAGCCTCGAACAGAGCTGTGTATTCGGTCCAGCAACTATCGAACCTGATAGGCAAATCGAGGGCGATATCTACAGTTTACCTCTCGAGGTTGGTCAAGAAGAAGCTTGCAATCAGGGTGATGAAGGGAAAAGTATCGTTTGTAGATGACCCCTTTGTTATTGCAACGCAGCTTGTGGAGCCCTCTTACCTGTCCCTCGACTCTGCGCTGCTGTTCCATGAAATCATACAGCAGGTCCCGAAGGAGATAGAGTGCGTTACAAGCAAGGACTCGATGAGATACGCCAGCATAGGCGCCGTATACCACAAAATCCCCAAAGGCCTGTTTTTTGGATACCGGAGACACAGCAAGGCAAATAGCTACGTATTTGTTGCAGAGCCGGAAAAGGCGGTTATCGATGGGATATATCTAAACCTGTATGGAAGGAAGGATCTGGAGGAGCTCATGTCAAGACTGAACCGTTCCCGGCTTTTGGAACTTGCGAAGGGATTTGATGGCAGAGGCAGCAAGAAGATAGTGTCGATGATTAAATGATAAGCAAAAATGAACTGCTGGAAATAGCAAAACTGATGCTCATGAGGCCGTGGCAGCAGGAAAAGCACTATTTGCAGTACCTCACGCTTAATAGCATCGCAGAAGAGCCGCTGGTTTTCAAAGGCGGCACCTACTTATGGCTTACACAGGGCCTTGATAGATTCTCTGAAGACCTTGATTTTACCGCTTCCGAACGCCTTTCGCACGATATTGCAGAAAAGGTATCAAGAAACTTAGGGCTTTTTGGTGTCGAGAACAAGACCAAGCCGATAACCAACAATGAAACCAGCCTTTCTTTCAGGATCAGCGCAAAGGGTCCGCTTAATACAGCCAAGATAGATGAATGCATAGTTTATGTGGAAGTCAGCAAGAGGGAGCCGATACTAAAGAAAACACTACCGGTGAAGCTTGATTATCCACCTTACTCACTGCCTATAAAGACGATTTCAGGCATGGCGCTCGAGGAAGTCGGTGCGGAAAAGGTCAGAGCAATATTGACCAGGCAAAAGGCCAGGGACATATACGACCTAAACTATCTGATAGCAAAAAAGAGGATAAGATTTGACGAGGAGCTGATAAACTCAAAACTCAAATATTATAAGATGGAATTTTCTACGGGCCTTTTCATCAAGAGCGTTGCAGCAAAGCGCGGATACTACGGCAGGGAGCTTAAAGGACTGGTATTCGGTGAGCTGCCTAAATTCGAGGAAGTAAAGAAGAACATAGCAGATTGGATCAATAAGTAGCCCGCACCGGTTGAGGTGGGCTTCCAGGCAGACTCGGCCATAGAATCAGATGATACCTGCTGCAGTGCACTCACCCCGCAACATGACTCACGTGTAAGTGAGGTGTATGATCTTCGTATCAGCGTTGGCATACACGAGCTGCGCTGTGACGTTGCCGGAGCCGAGCGCGCAGGAGGTGAAGCTGCACTCGTAGAGCATCTTGAACATGTTCGTGTAAGGCAGCTTCCGGCCCAGCACCTGCGCGCCTGTTATGCTGCTGCCGCTGTAGGTCACGAGCAGCGAGTAGTTGACAGACCTGTTGACAGGGAGGTTTATCACCTCGTATGCGAGGCTGGACTGGTTCAGGAATATAAGTTTCCTCATCAGGGCAAGCTTGTTGCTGCCCACAGCCCCCAGGAGCGCGAGGGTCTGCGTAGTGCCGTTGGACTGTGGCGTTATGCGCAGCTGGGCAACGTAATTGGAGTTGTTGAACTGGTAGACTATCGTATTGTTGACTTTGGAGTTGGTCATCGAAGTCAGCTGCGAGAACCCGTAGTCTGTCAGGTTCTTGGTGATGTTGCCCTCTACAGCTATCCCTCCAATCTCATCGTTCCAGAAGTACCTTGCGACTATGTAGTCGGGATGCCATGCTCCGCCGGGACCGTCGGTTGTGAGATACTGCGTGTCAGGAGTGACGTTCAGGATGTACTGCGCAAACGGGGCTATCCTGCTACTGTTCTCCCCTGTTACGCTGTCCATGTAGCTCTGCCTGTGCGCCCATCCCTCGACCACGCTGCCGTCCGGCCAGAGGGCAAGGACCTTGGAGTTTGCCGCTGTGTTGTTCGCCATCCAGGACATCGCCTGCAGGAAATACGGATTGATCCCATCAGCCTGCCCGCTTGTAGCCGACTGGCTGTAGGTCATCCCGACCTGCATGGCGAGGATCGCGAATATAAAACCTGCATAGACTGCATTCACTGGGACAAGAGTGCCTGCGACGTTGAGTCGCCAGTTGCTGAACAGCCTAACGCCAAGATAGATGGCATATGCGGAGAAGAGCGCAAGAGGTATTGAGAACATCGAGTTGTACCTGATCGCTCCAAACTGCAGATAAGCCATCCAAAAGAGATAGGAGAAGATGACGACGAAGCTGTAATACATGTTGAGTGTTATTTTTCCCTTCTTTATGTGCTTAGTGTTCCCGTGCAGATGAGCGAGGAAAAGGAAAAGGATCGCTCCTATAGGTGCGAGGACCAGTTGGAAGCCGAAACTGTCCCAAAGGAATCCGCGCTCAGCAGGTGAGAAAGGTGATTGCAGCTCCTGCGTCGTTGAATATATGTTGCCGCTGCCGTATATCGAGTTTCCGTTGGTGGCTAGGAGATGTACGTAAGAGCCAGATGTAGCCAGGACGATGATGATGATTACTGCTATAGCTGCGAGCAGGAAAGCGGTTCTCGTCCAGAGGCTGTTAGCAATCGCCTTTATTATCGCAGGACCGTTTTCCCTTTCTCTTACAATCCAGTAGGCGAGGAAAGTGCCGATAACTGTTGGCAGCAGAAACGCGAGGAAGCTGGGGGTTGTAAGGATGGTAGGATGCACTATTCCTGGCCATGCCGCAAGGTATACAAGGTTAAGCACATAACCAATCAGCAGCGCAGCGTCGAGCAGCATGCACCTGTAAAGGTCTTCCTTATCTCCGATAACAAATGCGAACATTATGACGGGTAATGTACAGGCGAAGAAGAGGAAGGGTATTATGAACCCTCCGGTCCATATCAATATTCCAGAGCTCACCATGAATCCTGCAGCAAGAGTATACCAGAGTGCTCTCTTCCTGTCCTTGACAGTAATGACCTTGAGCATGAGTATTAGTGCTATTATTATGAAGAATGAGACGAAGGTGTCCCCCCTGTATACTGTTGCAGCAGTGCGCGCTATGTTGCCGCTGTTCGCGCTCACGAAGAACATCGCAAGGAGACCGAGGAACCTGCTGTCCGCGAGGTAGCGAACGAGGAAGTAGGCAGCAAGAGCCTCAATCACCCCGAAGAAGACGGGTACCCACCTCATTACGTCGAGGAGGCTCATGCCTGTGTACTGGAGGATTGCGTAGGGTATGGTAGTGGCATAGATTAGCATCGGATCTTCCCCGAAGCTGTAGTGCCACGGATACCCGGAAAGCAGCACAGGGTTGGATTCTATGAATCCATGGGAGACAGCCTGCTGTATTGCTGTGTAATAGAGAAATCCATCAGGCTCAAACAACCCCTGGAACTGGAGGAGGGGGGACCTGAGGTACACGTTCAGGACGATAATGGCGAATACAATAGCTAAGAGTATCCACTTATTGTCCA
>JAKBHG010000042.1:0-755 GCA_021836925.1 Microcaldota archaeon
GAGTCATATCCTCGCAGAATACGACGCCAGCATTGCCCAGCAGCCTCAGGTTCCTGTAGACGTTGCTGTGTACCCTGCCGTATATGCACTGTGATGTCATGCCGATCACCAGCCCTTCCTTTACTGCCTTTTCTATCGCAGGCAGCCATAGGAATTCCCTGTGTTCGGTTGACACGGGCGCATGGCCCAGGCCAGTGCCCTCGAGTATTATTCCCTTGTACCCTTTGCCGATGTAGTATTCGATGACCCCTGGATCGGAGTTGGGGTGCAGTTTTATCATTGCCACATTCTTCTCGAAGCCGTCCTTGACTTCTATGGTTTGCCTCTTCTCCTCGACTTTCCTGTAATCCGACAGTGTCTCCACCTCAGTGCCGTTCTTGACCAACAGGAGAGGCCTGTCGTTTATGGGCCTGAAAGCGTCCCTTCGCGAGGTGTGCATCTTCCTCGCCTTCGTGCCGCGCACGAATATGCATTCGTTGTCAGAGCTGCCCCTGTGCATGCATATGCCCACTTCCGCCGCGTCGCTCTTTGCGGCGATGGCGACTGCGCTGAGAAGATTCAGGAAGGCATCGCTGGAGCCGCGGTCGCTGCTCCTCTGCGCACCGGTAAGCACCACCGGCATGTTTATGCCGCTTAGCATGAAGCTTAGGGCCGCGCTTGTGTAGTGCATGGTGTCGGTGCCTATCGTTATGACCACGCCGTGGTAGCCCGACCTCTCGGCGCCCGAAACTGCCTTCGCTATCTGCTGCCACTCC
>JAKBHG010000042.1:765-6117 GCA_021836925.1 Microcaldota archaeon
AGTATAATGCATGGTATCCGTTCCATGCGTTATGACAATCCCCGAAGAACCATCATTCAGCTCATCCGCCACAGCCTCTGCTATCGATGCCCATTCCTTGTATGTCATGTCCTCGCTTGCTATGCTGAAGAGATGCTTCACGTCTATGCTCGCTATCTCTGATATCTCGGGCACGCTGTGCAGCAGCTCCTCCGGCTTCGTGAGCATGTAAACACCGCCGGTCTTGTAGTCTACCCTGCTCCCTATCGTGCCTCCGGTGTAGATTATCATCACTTTGGGCAGGCCCTTCGATGGCTTGATCTTCGCCTTCGGGAATGATATTTCCGAACTGCCGGCCTTCAGCCTCTCGATCTTGGCGCCCTTCCCGTAGATCATACCTATGTTGTAGCCGTTTTTCAGTTTGACTACCACTGTGTCCTTGCTGCCTACTTCCGTTTTTGGCATGAGCTCGCCCTCGAGCGACATGCCGTCCAGCGTGACCTTCACGGTGTCGCCCTCCTTGACACCCGCCTTCCTGAACGCGGCCTTCAGTTCATCAGAGTACATAAGCTCACCCTAGTCCACTCCGATGCGCCCGTAGAGCACGTTGGAGGATACATCATCTATCGTGACATTGTAATGTGTACCTTCTTTAATAAATGGATTGCTGCCGCGCACCACTATCTGTTTGTAAGCCATGTTCCTGCCATTGTGTGAGCTCTCGGTCGTCTCGGTTATCAGGGTGTCGTGGGTTTTGCCTATGTGCGTTTCGTTGATCTCCCTTTGCACCTTGCGGACGATCCTAGAGAGGTCGTTGCTCCTCCTGTTTACGGTTTCCCGCGAGAGCTGCTGCATCTTCGATGCTGGCGCATGCGGACGCGCCCCGAATCTAGATATGTTGGTCACGTCCGGCTTCGCGCGCTCGATGAACTCTGCAGTGTCGTCAAAATCGCCCTCCGTTTCTGTAGGGAATCCGACTATTATGTCAGTTTCGACAGTCACGTCGCGCAGCCTTGCCCTTATCCGCCCGATCATGCTTTCCACGTCACTGACCGAATACCTCCTTTTCATGTCTTTCAGGACCCTGTCGCTGCCCGATTCTATGGGCACGTGCACGAACCTGTAGAACTTGTTGGACCTTTCCATTATCGAAAGCATATCATCAAGGTAGTCGCCCATGTGCTCTGGATTCATCATGCCTACCCTTACCTTGAAATCGCCCTCTGTGGCTTCTATGCGTTCCATGAGCCCCGTTATGTTGCTCCCCATGTCGCGCCCGTACGCGGCGCAGTCCTGGGACGAAAGGTCTATCTCGGATGCGCCGCTAGCGATTGAATAGCGTACCGCATTGAGTATGGATCCCTCCGGGAAGCTGTTGAGCGGGCCTCTCGCATGTTTGGTTTCGCAGAATGTGCATGCGCTCAGGCAGCCGTCGCTGATGGGCACTTTAGCTATCGTGCCGGTGCCGCTTCGCGGGAACAGCGTGGCCCTATCTAGTTTCCTGCGCCCGTCGATGACCTGCTTCTTTCCTATAACCATCCCTTTGACGGCGTCCGGAAGCATATCGATGTTCTGCGTTGTCACTATCCCAGCTTCCGGAAAGTGCTTCTCTATAAGGTCGCGATTGGCTCCTGCCATGCAGCCCGTGACTATTGTTTTCCTCCCTGCCTTCCTGAAATTGTCAAGCTCATAGAGTATCTTCTGGGCCGTGGCGCTCTTCACCGTACAGCTGTTTATTATCACGATGTCTGAGTCGTCTATGCTCTCCGCAGCCCCTATTCCGGCGCAGCCCAGCACTGACTTCGCAATCTCGCTGTCCGCCTGGTTCAGGCTGCACCCATACGTTTTTATATATGCTCTCATGGAATTATAGTTAGATTTACGAATAAATATAATCTCTTTGCTTAGGCATTCGGGGCAGGGATTCTCTTCGTGAAAGCGTGATATTATGACAGTCAGATGCGAAAGGTGCAAGACAGAAGTATACAAGACGGAGTATTGCAATTACTGCGGCAGGACCATATGCAACAGCTGCATGAAGTCCTCGAGCAGGGGCAGCCCGAAGCCGAACAGGCTCGTGATATGCAAGGACTGCTGGGGCAAGATGACCAAGAGGCGCTCCTTCAAGCATAAGAGGTCTCTTGTAACGGCCCTGGGCGCATCCGTAGTGCCCTCTTCGAAGCACGGAGGCTGAAATCACTCTTTCGTCTCCTCTCTCTTTTCCTTCTTTATCCCTATGCGTACGTTTATACCATCGATGTCGAAGCCCTTTGCTTCTGCGCCATTAGGTATGCCGGCATGCGCCTTCTTCGCACCTACGTGCGCCATCACCTCCTTGAGCAGCGATGAGACCGCGGCGCCAATCTCGCCCGGCGCATCATAGTAAAGCTCGATCCTGTCCTTCTTCTTCATGTCCAACTCCTTCCTGTACATCTGCACCCTCCTCTCGAATTCACGCGCGAGGGCGCTGTCCCTCAAAGCCTTGTCCATCTCGGTGTCTATCGTTATGCGGCCGTATCTGAACGCTGCCTCGTCGGCAGCGCTCTCTATGGAGAAATGCTCTGGTTTGATTATGAAGTCCCCTTCCTCTGTGTTGAGGGTGTAGGCGTTTCCCGATGCCATCGCGGCCTTGACCTCCTTCGGGTCCGCCTGCTTCAGCCTCTCCGCGACGAACTGGGCGCGTCCCTTGAATTCCGGCCCGAGCTTCGGGAAGTTGGGAACGACCTTTTCTGTTGTGTCGCCTGAGACGCCGACCTTAACCTCTGCAGCATTTACGTAATCACCCACCATGTCCGACAGCTTCTCCATGCTTTCAAGGAGCGAGGCGTCCTTCAGCGATATCGTTGCGCTCTTTACCGGCCACCTCAGCTTGGCTCCGGATTTCTCCCTTGCGGAAAGTATTGCTGTTATCGCGTCTTTCGCCACCGCAAACGACTTTTCCGTCTCGACATCGATAAGCGCATCGGAGTGCTTGGGCCAGTCGCTCATGAAAATGCTACCGTTCCCCGAGCCGTCGTACATGTCAAGGTATATCCTCTCTGTTATGAACGGCATTAGGGGCGAGAGCAGCACGATCGCCTCATGGAGCACGTAGTTGATTACGTCTATTTTCGCCTTTGCCTCCCTCTTGCCACCGTCGGTTATCCTCTTCTTCGCGATCTTGAGGTAGAACCTGCTGAAGTCTCCTACAATGAAAGATCTTACCTCTTCCGCGGCCACGTGAAGATCATATGCATCGTATGCAGCTGTCACCCTCTTTATGAGGCTGTTTATCCTAGAGATGACCCACCTGTCCTCGTGCGGCAGACCCTCGAGCGACCTCGGCTTCCTGACCCTCTTGGGTACGTAAGACATCGCCTGGGAATACTCCGCAAGCAGCTGCGATACGTTGTACAGCAGGTGTATGTCCCTTGCCGCGTCGCTTATCTCGCTTGCACTGTATATTATGTCGAGATGCTGCGTATGAGACAGGCTCCAAAGCCTGAATGCGTCCGCGCCTACCGTCTTGATGATATCCCCTGGGTCTACACCATTGCCGAGGCTCTTGTGCATCTCCCTGCCGTCGGTGCCGAGCATGAAGCCGTCGAACCCGCATGCGCGGTACGGCGATTTGCCGTACGCTATGTAGCCAGTCTTCAGCAACGATGAAAACCAACCCCTTAGCTGATCCCTCCCCTCGATTATGAAGTCTGCAGGGAACATCTTCTTGAACTCCTCTTTCGACAGTGAGGAAGTATGCGCCACCCCGGAGTCGAACCAGACGTCCGCTACGTCCGGTATCCTCCCCATGTGCGCCCCGCACTTGGGGCACTTTATCTTTATCCCGTCTATGTGCGGCTTGTGCAGGTCCTTCATCCCCTCTACCTCCTTCACGTCGACCGCCTTCTCCTTTAGCTCATGCAGCGAACCTATCACCGTGAATTCGCCGCAGGAGTCACATTTCCATATCGGCAGCGGCGTCCCCCAATATCTCTGCCTCGAGATGACCCAGTCAGGTGCCGTGCCGACTATTTCTTCCATAAAGCCTTCAACTTCTGGAGGGTACCACTTGACCTTCTTCACAGCCCTAATCAGCGGTTTCTTTATCTTCTGCATATTTATGAACCATTGTGGCATCGAGAGGAATATCAGCTTGGTCTTGCACCTCCAGCAGTGCGGATAACTGTGGGTTATGCTCGTCTCTAGAGCAAGGGCGCCCAGTCCTCTGAGATCTTCCATTACCCTTTCGTTTGCCCCTCCCAGGACGCTCATGCCTTTGTATTCGCCAGCCTCTTCGGTGTAATTGCCCTGCTGGTCCACTGGCGAGAAGATTGGGATTTTTTTCTTCATGCCCAGCGCATAGTCGGCAGGACCATGGCCGGGGGCTATGTGGACCAGGCCGGTCCCCTCGTCGGCCGAGACGAATCCTTCTTCGGCCACGACCTTATGGTATTTCCTGAATTCCATCTGTTTTGGTATCTTCCCTTCCAGTGGATTGATGTATCTGACTCCTTCGAGTTCGGAACCATAGAATTCAGCTTCTATTACCGCGCTTTCCTCGGCAGGCTTGAATACACTCTCGAACCTGCTCTTCAGCAGCACAAGGGACTTGCCTTCTACTTTTACCTTAACGTAGAGCTCTTTCGGGTCCGCTACTATCAACATGTTGGCCGGAAGGGTCCACGGCGTCGTGGTCCATATCAGCAGATATGTATCTGCGCCAAGATCCGCTTTCCCCGACTTCCCTGTGACCTTGAACGCCACATACACGCTCGCATCCGACTCTTCAGCGTATTCCACTTCGGGCCCCTGCTGCGAGACTGCCGTCTCGCAGTGAACACAATAAGGTATGACCTTGTTATCCGTATATACCAGGCCCCTATCGGATGCCTTTTTCATGAAGCCCCATGAGTTCTCTATGTACTCATTCCTATATGGGATGTAAGCGTTCTCGAAATCGAGGGACGCGCCGAACCTGATGAACACCTCATCCATCTTTTTTTTGTATTGGTCTGCGTAGCTCCTGCATTTCTCCATGAACCTCTCGACACCCACCTTCGACTCTATCTCTTTCTTGGATGATATGCCGAGCTCCCTCTCTACCTTGTTTTCTATTGGGAGGCCATGAACGTCGTATCCGGCGCGGTCGTGCACATCATAGCCGCGGTATCTTCTGTACCTAAGGAACGCGTCTTTGGCTGACTTTACCCACACCTGGCCCACGTGCGGACTGCCGCTTGTGTACGGCGGCCCGTCGAGAAAGTAGAACTTCTTCTTGCCATGGTTCTTCTTGCGCACGAGCTCGTTCGTGCCGTTGCGCTTCCAGTGCGCAAGTATTTCCTCTTCGCTCTTGAGCAGGTCCAACATGATTATCACATCCGCGTATGGTCAGAA
>JAKBHG010000043.1 GCA_021836925.1 Microcaldota archaeon
TTCGCGGCTGCGGCCCAGGCGGAAGTCGTAGATGTTGTAAGGATGATCGTCATCACCGATGTACACCCACATATAGGCCCGTGTGGATTTATCCTTCGCCTGCATCGGCATGTGGGTGTCATCGGTGGCGATCAGATGGGATTCCAGCACGCGCTCGATCATGGGCGGGAAGGTACCCTGCGCGGGCCGACTTCCAAACCCCGCCCGGCCGGGGTAGGTTGGCGGACCCCACTCCCAGGGATCCCATGGACGACGGCAGGCAGCGGTGCGGCTGGTGCGAGAGCTCCGGCCTCATGCGCCGGTACCACGACACCGAGTGGGGCGCGCCGCTGCACGATGACCGCGCGCTGTTCGAGTTCCTGGTGCTGGAGGGCATGCAGGCGGGCCTCAGCTGGCTCACCGTGCTCAGGAAGCGCGAGAATTATCGGAAGGCGTTCTCCGGCTTCGACCCTAGGAAGGTAGCGAGATATGACAAAAAGAAAGTGGGATCGCTCCTCAATGACAGCGGCATAATACGCAACAGGCTGAAGATCGAATCCGCGGTCTCCAACGCGAAGGCGTTCCTGGCGGTGCAGAAGGAGTTCGGCAGCTTCGACAGGTACATCTGGGGGTTCGTCGGCGGCAGGCCGATAAGGAACAGGTGGGTCACGCTCAAGCAGATACCTGCAACGAGCAGGAAATCGGATGAGCTGAGCAAGGACCTGAAGTCCCGCGGCTTCAAGTTCGTGGGTTCAACAATAGTCTACGCGCACATGCAGGCCACCGGGATGGTCAACGACCACATCCTCTCGTGTTTCAGGTATGGGCAGCTGCGCTGAGCGCCGCCCGAGAACTAATTTATTGTTTCTTATGGCTCTATCTCTTGCAAAGATGAAGGTGATATGGTACAGAATATAAGGCCGGCTCGACGCAGAAGTCGGCATGGGCGCCTGGAGGCGAAGCTCAGGAACGTAACGATACCCGCGCTGCTCACGGCGGTAAGCATGACGTTCATACTCATGACACTCAACTACTTCCATTTCGATGTGGCGTACGGGGCCGGCACCACGGCCATAATCTTTGCCTCGTTCGCCTCAAGTGCCTTCATACTGTTCATGACGCCGAAGGCGAAGGGAGCCAGGGTATCCAGGTTCATCAAGAGCTACCTAATAGGAGGGGTGGTCGGCCTTATAGGCTCGCAGCTGCTCGCTTATGCGCCGCTGTACATGGTGGCCGCGGCAGTGGTGTTCGTGGTATCTGTGCTGCTTTACGTAGCCGACAGCCAGCATGCGCCTGCTGTAGCGATCGCGTTCGCCTTCGTGGTGTTCCACATCGACATGCTCGGAATACTCGTAGTCGTATCCGGAGCGCTGCTGCTCATAGCGCTCAGGTTCGTGCTGGAAAAGTTCGTTTTCATGATAGAGGGGTTTGAGGAGGGAATCTCAGGTGGCGCAGGCGGCACCCGTAAGGGGAAACCGCAGGTATATAAAATGCGCAATTCAATGGTAGTTAGAAAGCAGGGCCGCGACCAGCGGAGGTAATAATCATGGTGCTATCTGTAGGGCCAGCATTCATATTCGTGGCGGCGGTCTCATTTCTTGGATTTGCAATATTCGCGCTCTTCGATAGAATAAGGATAACGAGCGTGATACCCCTCATGCTGATCGGCCTGCTGATAGGGCCGGTGCTCCACCTGATCAACACCTCGGCCAGCAGCACGATAGCGACCCTTACCCCTTACATAATAGCGATAGCGGTCTCGTTCGTGCTTTTCGACGTTGGCCTCAACATAAGGTTCAAGAGCCTGAGCAAGGTGCTGGTGAGCGCCACTAAGTTCCTGTTCATCACGCAGATACTTGTAAGCCTTTTGGCCGCGTTCCTCATCCACTTCTTCATGGGCTGGTCCATAATATACTCGCTCATATTCGGCTTCGCGATCTCGGGGCCCAGCACAATAATAATACCGACGCTGGTGAAAAAGCTCAATGTGAGCGACAACATAAAGACGACCATGGTGTACGAAAGCACCGTGAGCGACGTGCTTCAGCTCATAGTGCCGCTCACGCTCATAGGCATAGTGGTAAATCCCGCTTCGATAACGCTCACAACGGTCGGCGACAGCGTATTCACGCAGCTCGTGGGAGGGGTTCTCCTCGGCGTCATATCCGCCTTCTTCTGGCTGTACATACTCAACAGGTTCGGCGACTACAGCCAGGACTACAGCTGGATTCTCACTATAACCATGATCATAGCCACGTACGGCATCGCCACATATACCGGATTGAACAGCACAATATCGGTGTTCGTGTTCGGGATACTGTTCGCCAACATAGGGTCCAGGAAGAGCGTGACTGACGGCCGTGTGCACGATCCGCTCGGGAAGTACTTCGCTACGAAACAGGACGTTGAGCACACCACCGAGTACCAGAGGGAGATAGTGTTCTTCGTCAGCACCTTCTTCTTCGTGTACATAGGGCTGCTGTTCAACATAAGCAGCATCAGCTACGCGTATATCGCAATAGCAATGATACTCACGCTCATAGCGTTCCTGATAAGGATACCATTGACCACCCTGCTGAGCAAGATAATATCTTCAGACAAGAAGGTAGCCGCAGTGGAGAGGTCGCTGATCTACTTCAACATACCGCGAGGGCTCTCTCCCGCAATAATAGCCACGGTACCGCTGATCTACGGGATAGTGATACCTGGGTTCGTGGACCTGATATTCCTTGTGATACTGTTCACCAACGTCGCGTTCACGATAGGGGTATTCATAACCTATAAGCCGTCGGCCCTGCCGCAGCCGTCTTCCGCATCTTCGGCCTCGGCGTCCGGATCAGGCAAGGCAGCCGCGACCGGGAAGTAGCTGAAAATAGATGGCACGCCAAGAAGGAAGCGCGCTCAGTAGGACAGTGCCTGCGAGCGCTCTTCCGCCTCATTCCTTACCTTGCCGATGAAATCCGCGATGGCAATCGCGTTGGTCTGCTTGCCGTCCCTGTTCCTGACGGATATCGTGCCTGCTTCCTGCTCCTTCTTTCCAAGCACTATGGTGTAGGGCACCTGCTGCAGTTTCGCGTCGCGTATCTTGTACTCAAGGGTCTTGTCTGATATGTCAAGGTCGGCGCGTATCCCCGCGCCCTTCAGTTCCTTGTGAACCTTTGACGCATAGTCGTTGACCGCCTCGGATATCGACACGATGCGCACCTGTGTCGGTGCCAACCATGTCGGGAACTTGCCCTGGTAATGCTCCACGAGTACTCCTATGAACCTCTCGAAGCTGCCTATGAGGGTTCTGTGCACTATGACTGGTGTCGACTGCTCGCCCTTGTCGTTCGCATACGTGAGCTTGAACCTTATCGGCTGCTGGTAGTCGAGCTGTATTGTGAGGCACTGCCACCTCCTTCCCATTGCGTCGAGCACGTCGCCGTCTATCTTCGGGCCGTAGAATGCGCCATCCTTGTCCTTTATGCCGTACTTCATGCCGTTCTTATCGAGCGCGGACTTCAGCTTCGCCTCCGCCTTTCTCCACAGCTCCTCGTCGCCGATGTGCTGGTCGGGCATTGTCGACAGGTACAGCTCGTACTTCATGCCGAATACCTCATAAACCTCCTTCGCCATCCTCAGCAGCACGGATATCTCTTCCTCTATCTGGTCCTCCGCTAGGAATATGTGCGCATCATCCTGGGTGAGCTGGCGTACGCGGAGCAGCCCTGTAAGCGCTCCGCTTATCTCATTCCTGAACAGAGTATCAAACTCCGCGAATCTTAGCGGCAGGTCCCTGTAGCTTCTGCTCCTTGCCTTGTACACCATTATGGCCGAGGGACATCCCATGGCTCTCAGGCCGAGCTCTTCGCCGCTGCCCGAGTCAAAGACAAACATGTTCTCCTTGTACTTCTCGATATGCCCGCTCACATGCCAGAGCGCGAGGTTCGCGACCTGCGGCGTGCTTATTTCCTCATAGTCGTATTCTTCCTCCTTTCCGCGTACGAACCTGACAAGCTCCTTATAGACTATGTAACCCTTGTTGTGCCAGTAGACCATGCCCGGTGAAACCTCCTGGAAGCTGTAAAGGTCCATCTTCTCTCCGATGGTCCTATGGTCCGTATCCGGCAGTCCCGACCAGTCGCTCTTCTTTACTATGGAAAGGTCGACCTTCCTGTGCGCTTTCGGCCTGTTGTTCTGCGCCGCGCCCGCGCTTTCTCCGTAGTTCCTAGACTGTTCCGCGAGCGGGTGCCCCTTTATCATGAGGCTGAGCCTCTTGTTCCAGCCGAACGGCGCTGAGAACACCTCTATGCCTTTCTCCTCCGCCGCGACTGTTCGCATGAGATCCAGCATCGCGAGCGCCTCCTTCGGCGACTCAAGGTTGGAGGACAGGTGCGCGAACGGGTAGATGACCAGCCTCTTCACGCCCTGCTTCTTGGCGAACGCGATTGAGTCAGCCACCGCCTTATTCGCGTGTTCCTCCGTGTCGCCCTTCTCGACCGCAACGAGCATGACGAGCGCATCCGTTACCACTACCGGCTTCTTCTCCGCACTCTCGTAGCTGCTTGACTCGGGCTCTATGGGCTCGAACTCTATCTTATTCACGTCTAACTGCAGTACTTTCATATGATCACACGATTAGCGCAAAGGATACAGCTGCGCCTGATATACTTGACAAGCTCAACTATATTTAGATTGCTGTTATTGCCGCTGCCGCGGCTGAGGAAAAGCATTGCATGATATGCGCCTACAGGCGCGATGCCGTTTGGAATTGACCACTCTTCACCAGATCAACCTTCTCTGCCTCTTTATCTATATCCTATGCCCCGCGCTACTTTTTATCTTTTTTGTGCAGGATTGGCTTGTCCGCCACCTGGCGCACATTCGTGCGGCCGCGGTCCACCCCTTCATTCCAGGTTCAGCGCAGCGGCGATTATCGGCAGTATTATCGTTGCGTCGCCGTCGACAGTTACGTACTTCGCATCCTCCTTTATCTTGCCCCACGACACCGCCTCGGATAGCCTAGCGCCCGAAAGGCTGCCGTCGTACTGCGTCGCAGTGGTTATGTACGCCGCGTAGTCGAGTCCGCCCTTGAACTGGTTCCACCAGATGACGTGGTGCTTGCTTATCCCTCCCCCTATCATGAGCGCGCCGGTCGTCTTGTGGTCGAACACGAGGTTGCTGAGCTCAAGCTCATCCGCAATAAGGTTCAGCTTGAACTTGTGATCCTGCGAGAAAAGCGTCATCTGCGTGCCGAACGCCCCATCAAGTATCCCCGGGCAGTATATGGGCACGTTGTGGTCGTATGCCTGCTTCAGTATAGAGTTCTCATCGGTCATCCTCTTGCCGAACTCCCTTATCAGAGCGCTTGCGCTGTATTCCGTCTTGTAGTCGGCCGAGCCGTAAAGCTCGTCCATGATCTTGTTGAAAACATCCTCAAGCTGCGTGCCGTACTCCCCATTCTCTATGAAGACGTTGCCGAGCCTGAACACGCCCGCTTTGTGCAGCTCGGTGTCGTCGGCATTGAACGATCCGACGTTGTACACTCCGCCGGTAGCCCTCGCTATGTCATGGTCGAGCGTGCCTCCAGTGGTTATTATCGCGTCGAAGTACTTCACCATGCCCGCGAGCACGCCCCTAAGGCCCGTCGACACTATGTCTGCTGGGAACGAGAGGAAATTGAAGGAGTCCTTGTCCTTTATCATCTTCCCTACTATGTCTATGCTGTCGACCATGTGCTGTGCCGAGAATCCGCCGATGTCCCCCATCTGGCTCATGAGGTCGCTGACTTTCATGTCCTTCGTTATCCTGACATCCCTGACCTTCCTCTTCAGCAAGTCATCCTTAGAATACATAATATCAACCGTAGCCCTTACAAATCGCTTCAGGATAGAGTTACAGGAATATTATCTACGAAAGACTATTTATTTGTTAATGTTGATGTCCTACTGCGCTCTGGCACAGAGGATAATGGAACAGCGTGCTGGCGCACCAGTGATCACGATGGCAGTACAACCGCCTTCTATAGTGAACAAACCGTACAGGCTCGCAGAGATAATCAAGGAGACGCCGGACGTCGACACGTTCAGGTTCAAGTCCCAGGACGGATCGAAGCTGGCTTT
>JAKBHG010000044.1 GCA_021836925.1 Microcaldota archaeon
GCCGCCTATCAGCCTGATAGGTATGCCTTCCTCCTGCGCCTTGGAGACGAGCTCTATGGACTTGCTCAAGAGCTCGTTCTCTTCCACCATGCCTGTTCTTACCCCTTTGTGAAGTTGTACCTCGAGACCCTGCCGTCCTCGAAGTCGATTATCACGCCGTTAAGCACGCCTGCGCTGTACTCGCTGCCCGGGTTGAACACAGGCACCTCTGCCCCGCTCTTCGCCTTTATGTAATCCATGCCCGCCGCCTCGTGTATGTGGCCGTGCAGGCCTGCGATTGGGCCGTACCTCTCTATTATCTCCCGGGTTGCCGTGCTGCCCACAGCCTTCGTGGCCATGTACCCCGCGCTCACCTTCTGCCTCTTGTCCCTGGTCAGCTCGGGCGCCCTGTCTATCTTGGTGTTGTACGGCGGCGAGTGTATCACGAACACAGCGCGCTTGGGTTCCGTCCTCTTGGCCATGCGGTCGAGGTCCTTCAGCATCACCTCTTCGGAACGCTCCCGCGGCGAGTCCCACGGCGTCTTGTTCGAGTAGCCGTATCCGAGGAACTGGTAGCCGCCGATGTCGGTTATGCGGCTGTCTATGTCGGTGATCGTGCTGTACCTGCCCTTGTCCACGTAGTCGGCAACCTCCTCATAGTCGTCGTTGCCGGCCATCAGGTACACGTGGGCGCCGAGCGGCTTCAGCCGCTCCTCGGCTTTCTCCATGAACGCCTTGAGCGACGCGGTCATCTCCTCTACGAATATGCGCTTTATCGCCCTCTTGTCGTCCTTGGAGTCCTCGTATTCGCGCCTATCCATGACCTTGTAGTACTCGCCGTTCACCCTTATCTCGTGCTCGACATCCTCCAGGTCGCGCTCCCTTATCCTCCTGTGCTCGCCGAAGAGCTCAAGCTCGTACCTGTCGCCGTCCTTGATTATGGGCACGAGAACCTTGCCGGTAAGGTCGCCGCCCACCACGATGTTCTTGACGCCGTAGAACCTCGCGGCGTTGATGAGCTTATTCATGGCTAGCTCGGACCCGTGCAGGTCCGCAGCGAAGAATATTCTTAGGTCCATGCAAACACTCAGTCTGGAGGTATTTCCTTGAACGCCATCGATATGTCTATGCCCTTCTTCGCGTTGCTCCACTTGGATATCGTGTACAGCGCGAGCCCTGCCGCGAACGAGACCACTATGTAGCCGTACGCGAGGCCGTTGCCTCCCCACACGAGCGGGTATGCGAAGAACTGGTAGGTTATGTACGTGAACACCCCTGCCATCAGTATGCCGGCTACAACTAGCGTGACTTTTGGGCCCAGATCCTTCTCGTGCCTCAGCGCGTACACTATGGCAGCTATGGCTATGAAGATGAAGTATATCATGCCAGCGGCCACCGCGCCGTACAGCGCGGAGAATTTACCGTACAGGAACGAGGCGCCGCCTATCAGCCCTATCGTGACCACCAGATCGAGAAGGTGCGCCGCCACAGGCGAGGACCACCTCGGGCTTATGTAAGCCAGCTTCTCCGGGAGCAGGCGGTCGAATGCCTGCGCGAAGATGTACCTCGATATCACTATTATGCCGTACGCGAGTATTGCCACGTCCCAGATTATCCAGCCGAGCCCTATTATCAGGCTGAGAATCGATGAGCCGGACACGCCCATCGCAAGCGTCCAGAAGTTGAACGAGTAGTCATATACAAGGGTAGTGTTGGTTAGCGCGCCGTTCACGAAGTTGAGGCCTCCCGCGTAGTACATCGCGGCGAACCCTCCGGTGACCAGCAGCATCACTATCACAACAGACACCGGGATTGCCCAGCGTACGCCGCTCTTGCCCTTTATTTCTGACGACACCGCGGGCGCGGCGTTCATCCAGGGATACACGAATATCGCGAAGAACGGGAGCATGAAGAGAAGGTTCTTGAGGTTGAACCCGTGGCTGCCTGCCGTCGAGGCATACGTGTTAGCCACCTGCGCGTATGTGGAGTTGAAGCCCTGCGCCTGCAGCGATGCCACGTAGTTCTCCACGCCGGTCCTGCCGGCCACCATCAGGGTGACGATTGCCAGCAGCAGTATTATTATGCCGAGCAGCACCGCAACAGTCACGAGCTTGTATCCTATCTTCGGTTTGAATATGTTAATGGCGATCAGTATCGCAAATATCACGGCGGCCACAAGGAACTGCGCGCCAGGTGTCGCGCCGGCAGTGCCTCCAGGAAGCGCAAGACCGAGGAATCCCATGTTGCCCATCGAGACGCCTACCGAGCCGATGGCGAACACCGTGGAGAGGGCTATCAGCGCAAGGAAAGCCATGGTCTCCATGGTATAGCCCATGAAGGCGAGCGACCCTCCGAAGAACCCGCCGAAGACCCTTGATGTCCAGATGTAGTCGCCGCCGGTCCTGTGCACGCGCCTGTTCATCATCGTGTACACGATCATCTGCGGAATGGATAGCACGAATGCGAGCAGCGATGCGTAAACGAGGTTCACGCCCGCCATCGTGCTAAGCAGGATAGTGGTGAAGCCGATCGTCGCTATCGCGGCGCCGGCCGACATGTCCCCCAAGTTCAGACTTATCGCGTCAAGGAAAGACACGTGCTTCACAAGCCCTGTGGCCTGCCGGACAAAAACCTTGGTCTTGCTCTTCTCCTTCTTGTCAGCCATGTTGTTACCCCCACGACGGAAAAGCGAGTGCGGGCGCTAATACCTAAGAACAACTCAAGCGAACGCGAAACGCACGACCCCCATCAAGACACATGGCTGACAACGTTTAAATTCTTTTCTGCATACGTGCCGAGATTTCCAATGCCTCAACTATATTTCTATATAGCAAGCGCATTTAAATGGCTGGTGGGCACGTAGTTCATGTTTTTAAATGCTTCCACACATGTAAAAATGTGGTTGGATGGCCAAAGCTAGAGCGAATGGGAATGTGGTAAGAAAGAACAGGCCCTGGTCCGTTTATCCCGGCGCAATGGCCGGATGGGTCATGGATTCCTTTGACCTGAGCATGATGTTCCTTCTTGTGCCAGTGCTTGCCGATCTTTTCTTCCCGAAGAACTTCGGTCTCGCGATCGTCGGCACATGGAGCATATACACAACCACTTTCATATTCAGGCCTGTCGGCGGCGCCATATTCGGCAGGGTCGGCGACAGGATAGGCAGAAGGAACGCAATGCTGATAACACTGCTCGGCCTTGGACTGATAATATTCGCGACGGGCTTCCTGCCGACCTATGCCGAGATAGGCATCGCGGCACCGCTTGCTCTGTTCGCTTTCAGGATAATAACAGGGATATTCGCAGGAGGAGAGTACGGCAACAGCTCCGCCATAATGCTCGAGTCAGCTCCCACAAGGAAGCATGGGATGTGGAGCGCAGCCATACAGAGCGGATACCCTGTTGGCTACACGCTGGCCGCGCTGCTCTTCTTGGGGCTGCATTACGCTTTCCCTGGCGCTACATTCAACATCGTCGGATGGAGATGGATGTTCTGGATAGGCATCATACCCGTCATCCTTGGGCTTGTCATAAGGCTGCTCATGCCTGAATCCTCGATGTGGAGGGACATACACGAGAAGAGGAAGCTGGCGAGGGCGCCTATCACTGCGCTGTTCAGGAACAGGGCGTCGCGCATGGGCGTGCTGACAGGCATGCTAGCGATGACCGGAATAGCATGGGTCTACGGGCTCACCCTCGGGTTCTTCCCTACCCTACTCTCGGCCAACGGGTTCATGGCCTTCCCTAACTTCCTGTATGTGGTGATAGTCGCCATACTCATGTCGCTCATAGGGTATTTCACATCCGGGGCGGTGAGCGACAAGCTCGGCAGGAGGACAATGATGATCCTGTTCTCGATATTCGCGATACTGTTCGCGGTGCCGCTGACTTACCTGCTGTACACGCATACGCTCGGCTTCTTGGGAACGATGCTATTCGCGTCGGCGCTCGCCTTCCTGACCACAGGCGTATACGGCGTGATGCCGGCGTTCCTGGCTGAGAAGTTCCCGACCAGGATAAGGAGCAGCGGTGTCGGCATAGGCTTCAACGGAGGCTTCATCTTCGGCAACTGGAGCACGGTTGTGCTTCTGCTGATAGTCGGAATGGCGGCGCCGTCGTTCTTCGCCTTCTGGGGCTACTTCGTCATAATAGGCGAGCTCTGCATACTGACAGCCGCGCTGCTGTCGAAGGAGACGAAGGGCGTCGATCTCGCTGATGTGGAGTGAGGGTTCTCCCACTCCCTTTTATTTATCGGCTCGCGCTGCGGCAGGGGTAAAGGTTCAATCTGAGGCAAAAGAGTTTATATTGTTTTGAGAGTATCAGATATTGTGGAGATCAACATCGCGCCTGACGTCAACATCGACGCCCAGGAGATCATGACCGGTCGCGGCTGCGTCATAGGGCAGAGCGGCTCGGGCAAGTCCTACCTCGTCGGAGTGATCGTCGAGGAGCTATGCAGGAACGGCCTGCCTTTCCTTATTGTAGATACCGAGGGCGAGTACAAGTCCCTCAAGTCCGTGTTCAATGCCATATGGGTCGGCGAGGACAAGAAGGCCGACCTCGGGATAGACGTCGACTACGAGCGGCTGTTCAACGAGAGCATAGACAACAGCGTACCCATCATATTCGACGTGTCCGACGCGGTGAACAAGACCGCGTACGTGTACCGCGCGCTGGAGGTGCTCTACAACGTGGAGGAGGAGAGGAGGTCCCCGTACCTCGTCATAATGGAGGAGAGCGACAAGTTCGCCGCGCAGGTCGTCAGGCCCAAGATAAATCCTGTAGAGGAGATAAGCGTGCGCGGCAGGAAGAGGGGCATAGGGCTTCTCGTAGCGACGCAGAGGCCGGCGAACATAAGCAAGAACGTGCTCGCGCAGTGCTCATATGGTTTCGTCGGAAAACTCAGCATAGACAACGACCTCCAGGCCGTGAGCGTCCTCTTCGAAGGCAGGAAAACGCTCGACCAGATACCGATGCTGGAAACAGGCATGTTCATGCCGTTCGGCATGCAGAACAAGGATGTGGTAAGGATCAAGAGCAGGCAGGTGCTTCACGTGGGCAGCACGCCCACGATAGGCGGCTTCCAGAGGAAGGAGGTGAAGATGGACAGCATACTGAAGGAGCTCAAGGGAGGAAAACCGCAGAGGGACACCGCAAAGCAGGCCGCGAAGAGGGCTTCGCAGCAGATAAGCGGTGACATTGTCGGGACGGGTTTCACCAAGAAGAATGCAGAGGAATACGCCGCGAGGCTGGTGAGGAAGCAGTACCTGCTTTTCGGCAAAGAGGAGAGCGTCGACTCTGTAGAGCTCAGGTACTTCCAAGTAGTAGCATGCAAACTACGCGTGCCTACGTACAGGAAGAACGAGTATGTGGAAGGCTTCGTAATGCTGAAGGGCAATGAGTTCGTTGCCGCGGATGGCGGCAGAGGGATATCCTTTGAGAGGCCCGCAGGCAGAGCAGGACCGGCCAAGCTGGACGAGACAGACATGAAGGTGTTCATGGCCATAGCCCAGAAGAAAAGGGCGAACCGCGAGAGGCTGGTACTGTCGGCAGGGTCGACGAGGCAGAAGGCAGCGGCATCGATACGCAAGCTTGAGCGCGCCGGCCTGGTAGAGAGCAGGAAGGGTTTGTACTACACAGTCGACAACGCAATGCGCCTGCAGGACTCGCTGCTCGGTGCCGAGAAGTCGATGGTAGACGCGGAAAGCGTGGTCAACCGCGATGAGGGCATGGCCAAGGGCGCGGTGAGGCTGCTAAAGGTCCTGTACCCCGGCGGCGATGTGCTCTCGCACACTGACATGTACATACCGATGTACGAGATAACGCTCAGGAGGGGCAACAGGGTCAGGCTCTTCAGGATAGACGGTGTATACGGGAAGAAGCTTAAGGAAATCTGATTCGCAGTACCGTTTGTTGCAGCCCGGCATTTTGATCGGATGTAAAACCTATTTTGAGTGCAAACCAGCAGCATGGACTCTGGGACAAAAGTCCTCTTCTAATCTTTTAGGGGGTTCCCTTACCTTTTGTT
>JAKBHG010000045.1 GCA_021836925.1 Microcaldota archaeon
ATAGGGGCGATGCGCACTTCCCGGATGTCGATTGGTCGCAGTGGGAACTCAAGCAGACGCTGAGGCATACGGAATTCACATACGAGAGGTACTTGAGGAAGTGAACTTCTGGAACGGGTGAGGGAATGGTACTTGGATTGAAAGGCAAGCTGATAGCGTTCGAGGGAATAGATGGCTCAGGGAAGTCTTCCCAGACAAGGGAAGTCGCCGGAAGGCTTAGAAGGATGGGCTACAACGTGGTCGAGACGGCCGAGCCTACCGACGGCCCGATAGGGAAGGAGATAAGGGAGAATTACCTGAGCGGTAAAGTCAGGATAGACCAGATGGCCCTGCAGGAGAGGTTCACTGCGGACAGGGCATGGCACTTCAGGCAGATGAGGCCGTATCTGGAAGAGGACAAGATCATTATTACCGATAGATTCCTGCATTCGTCGGTCACATACGGGCACGCGTCCATACCTAAAGACGGCGCGGCGCGCCAGATACTCGCCATGAACCAGGAATGCGTCCCCATGCCGGATCTCACGCTCATCTTCGATCTGGAACCCGAGCTGGCCATGGAGAGGAAGGACCAGAGGGGCAGCAATACGGAGATATTCGAGAAGGTGGGCATCCAGGCGCTGGTCAGGGAGGGCTACCGGATATATTTTCCACCCTCGCCAACGGTTGTGTGGATAGACGCCTCAAGAGGCAAGGAGGAGGTAACGGAAGCGGCCCTGCGTACAGTGCTTGGCATACTCAGGCGCTAAGGCCCGCCTTTAAAGGCAGTAAAGGCAGCAGAGGATCAATTGCCGCCGGTTTTCGTTTTCCGCAGGAGCAGCTCGTCCACGTTCTCGCGCATCATCCTTTTCGCCGCATCCCACGGCAGCGGATCAGTTTCTACGCGGCGGAGATATGCGGGTTTGCGGCCCTTGTCTATGATCACGTTCTCCTTCAGTTCCGCAGCTATCTTCATTGCGCATATATAATCGGAAGAGCTCTGCACGTTTTTCATGTAATAGAAGGAGACTTCCTCTGTTATCATCGGATACGCTTCCAGATAGTCGTCGTACAGCTCCGCTAGCCTGGTTTCCAGGTCGCTGTCAAGCCAGTTCCTGCTTCCGATCTCCAGCAGAGTCGATACGCCTTCGCAGATCTTGCCAAGCTTGTACTCCGCCAGCTCGTCCACGTCAATGGTATTCGGGAAGTCGTTGACTTCGTAGTAGCCCTGCACAAAGCTGCCGCCGAACTCGTCCTTCTCGGCAAGCGAGGGGTTCTTGGAGACGGCGTCGACCGCGTGCGCTGAGGCCAGGCACAGCTCAGCCTTCAAAATTTTAGGGTCGGTTCTCTCGACTTTGTTAGAATAAGTCATGTGATCGCCTCCTCTCTGCTTGTTATATCTACAGGCTCTTTTGGGCGGTTCCAAATATTTAAAGGTTGCGCTGATTGTATGTTTTCTAATTCGCATTGACTTATATTAACTAGTCGCCAAAATTAGCTACATAAAAAGAGATTCATACGTTTACTTGCAATCGCGGTGTGTTTTCAGCGCCTATAGTTCTCAATATGTTCGTAAATCTATCCCGCTGAACAAAAAATATATCATGTGCTTCGGGGAACTTCTTTTCTGCATTGTACATTAATGAAACTGCGTCCGCACCATACCCATCGCGTAGCAACTCCTCAGCATTTTGTATACATTCTAGAGGGGTCTTGGACTTGTCGAGAGCCACACGCCCTATTTCTGACATGCTAGCATAAGTTTCTCCAAGTGTCGCCTTTCTGACTAAAAATTTATTTTTCGCCACAGAACCACTTTTATGTTTTAACAATATCTCTTTTGAGTAAGTAAAGTTTAAATCACCCACACCTGAAGGTGTGAGATTTCCGTCAGGTCAATAGTCTTGTTTGTCTCTGAGTGTTGTCCTCTCTGACATATCTTCTCACGACGTCGTCCGTGATGTTGCTAACCGACCTGTAGAAGTATCCGCGTCCCAGAAATGACCCCTTCTGTACGTCTTCCTGGAGTTTGGATGTTCCCTGAAAAGTTCATACGAACTGCCGCCTTTCAGGAGTCCGATTGCATCCGACACAGACATTCCCGGATGCAGTTCGACGACGACATGTACGTGGTCATCCATGACTCCGAGTTCCACGATGTTTATCCCGTGCCTCGAAGGAAAAGATTTATTCTGTGCCGTTTCATCCTCGTGTGCAAGCGCAAGAGATTTTACGGCCTAGAAGGCATTTAATTGTACTGTGCAATATAATTTATTTATCTTCGTTGTGCAATCACAGACCCAGAACATGCATACCGGCGAATATGCCGACTGTGGTTATCGCCGATAGCAGCGTCACTATTATGAATACGACCACCGCGCTCAGGATTGTCGTAGCGAAAGCCCTCAGCCTCGACATGCGCAGCAGGTTCGAGAGCGCTATTATCTGCACGATGTAGCCCCAGACAGACGCCAACGCGACTATTACCGCGCCTATTATTGGTATGCCTATGAACCAGTAGACGAGCACCACCGGCACTATCCCGTAAGTGAATGCGCCGAAGACCCTCTCGTAGTCCTGCGTGTACATGCCGAACAGCCTGCCTATGAGCAAATGGTACACGATGCTATTCACGAGAACGCTCAGGGGCAGTATTACCAAAATCGCGACCGCGTTCAGGCCGGCCGCTGCCGGTCCGCCGATGAGCAGCGTTATCAGCACTCCAAGTATGAGGGGGATTATCATTATGTTGTAGTAGAACCTGAGCGACCCACGTATGTCCATTGCCTTGTTCGTGCCCCTGCCAGGACTGAGAACCACGTCAAAAGCCTTCCTGAGGTACGCCTCGAAACCCGTTTTTGCCATCAGATCCTGCCCTCTTCCGATAGATGATCGCAGTCAACTCTTTTAAACAGAGCGCATGAAAACTAGCCCTCGACCCTGTCCTTGCTCTTTCCCTTGTTATTTTCCTTCAGGGCCCGTGCTCCTTCAATACTGTTTCAATGGCCTCATCTATGCCGCCGACCCTGATTATCCTCATACCGTCTTCTTCTATGTGCCTGTTGTAGATGCGGTCCAGCAGGAGGTGGCGCTTGTTGGGATCCCCCTCTTTTATAATCTCGGTTGCGAGAGTCGGACCGTCGTCGATGAAGGTATCGTAGCCGAGGAAGGCCTTTTCGCGCACCGCGCTGACTATTACTGTCTTGCGGAATTCCACGCCGGGATAGTTTTTCTCGAGCCACGCAGTGAAATGGTCCAAGTTCCCCCTATCCCTGCCGGTGACTATATCGACGTCGGCGAGCTCGGTCAATCTTTTGAGGAGGTCAATCGATGCCATGGGTGATATCCTTTCGCTCTCTTCCGCCCATACGGTATGGTACATGCCGATGGTGTAGCCCCTGTCTATGCCGTGCTCCTCCTCAAGGCTGTGCGCACCCCAGTCCCTGAAGTCGGCTTTGGTGATGGAGGTGCCGCGTTCCCTGTTTATACGGTCTATGACAGCGCTCATCGTATCCGCGAGCGTGTCATCCAAGTCAAGTGCGATCTTTTCCTTCCTTATTTCCATAGCGGCACCGGATATAGCAGGGATTTGTGTTTGTTCTTGAGATATAAAAAGTAGCACGGATTACGTTATTACCTTCGACTGCCTTGAATATCTGTGGCCCTTCGCTTTCATCTCTATCTCATAGAAGTAGCCGAATGACATGCTCGCTACTTTGAAGCCCATGGGTGCAAGCAGATTTTCGAGGTGTGACATGCCCTCAATGGCGAACCTGGGTGAGGAAAGCTCGGCAAACATATGGGCGAACGGGTTGAGCACTATGTTGCTCGCGCCGAGGCCTTTTGCGACACTGGCTATTTCGGCCGCGCCCCTGTCGGCTATGCCTTCCCTCGCCTCGTCAGCCTTCTCGAAACTGACGAACACGAGGATAGGATTCTTCTCGTCAATAGCCTTGGGCGGCGCGACCTCTTCGGAGCGGCCCTTCTCGGTCGGTACCGCCTTCATGTAGTCAAGGTGCCAAATCATGAGCCTCATTGCCATCAACTGCGCGATCCAGGCCTGGCGCGGCTTGCTGCACGCGCCAGGCTGTGAACAGCCCCATGCACCGCATGAGCCTCAGTAAGGATATTCGTCGTCGCTGTTGGACCAATCCGCACCGCTCTCATACCTAAGCTCCTTGCGTATGTCAGAAAGCTTTCTATCGTCTGAGAGGCTGTCAATCAGCTCAGTGGTGTTGTAGTTCAGTATCCTGTGGGCGCGGCTGAGGTCGTTGCCTACGAAGCCCTCCTTTTCCAGGTTCTCTATCACATCGTATGCCTCGTCCCTACCCATGCTGTAGAGCACGTCCTCAAGGATATGCCTGGCCTCATGTTCGCCTCCGGCCACCTTTTTGACCAGTGCGTACATCTCCTTGTCGCTTTGCCTGAGCACATTCTCTATGCCTGGCTGATCGGTGCTGCCAGACCCCTCGCGTGTTTTTGTGTAGTTACTCATGGATATTCACCTACAAGCATCAGCTATCTACGTTGTGCCTCCTCCAGTAAAGTTCTGTGAGCCTCTTTTCCACCCAATCCTGGGCCTTGGCGTCCTTCTCCCTTTTCGCCTGGCTGCGCAGGTCGAGCAATATGCCCTCGTTGATGTGCGTGATCAGGCCGTCCAGCATCCTATGGTTTGGCGAGCGCACATCCTCACCCCTCCTCTTTATTTCCACGATGCTGAGCTCTATGTCTATTTTCTTAACGAGATCTATTATTTCCGTATAGGCGTACTTGTCATCCAATCTCGGGGCGTTCTTAAGCAGCCATTTCATGTTCCTCGAATCGCCGGTCTTTTCCTCCTTGAGCGCCCGGCGTATGTATGATAAGTTGAAGACCACGTCCGTAAGTGCCTTCTGACGGGCTATGATGGTAGCCATCTTCGGCGTCATGCCCACTTCCTTGGAATACGACATAGCATAGTTCTCGAAAAGCGTTGCATACTTGGCGCTGAGGTCTGCCTTCTTCCTTTCCTCATCAACCGGTGCGCTTGACATCATGTCACTTCCTCGGCCAAGTTATAAAACATATTTTCGTTTCGCTTTCTTTATGCTCCGATTAGGTTGCATTACCTAAACATTGCCTTGTTTCTAAGAACCCCTTTTATGGAGCCTGAAGGCTCTCCAGCCTTATCCGCGATTTCCGCCACGTTCTGAAGGGAGTCGTATATCATATCAGATGCAACTTTGTCTATCTCGCGCGGAACTGAATCGAACTCTGGATTGCCGCTCGTTTTGTAAGCTTCAAGTCGGGACATTGCCTCCGCAAGGTCCATCCCAGCGGCGTCTGCAATCTTGATCTTCTTCTGCACCAGCGCGACCAGTTCACTGCCGCCGTTGTTCGATACCCATTGTACCGAAGCTTCATCCTTATTCAGCAGCGCATGCTCTATCTCGCGATAGTTGAATACTGTGATTTCCTTGGCCCTGTGCTCGGCCATTGCGGCTGCGCCCTCCGGCCCCAGGGTACCGCGCTCAAGGTAATTCCTCTTAACAGTCTCCAATATTTCCATGAATTTTATCGCGAGGGGTATCTCTGCAGAAGTCTTGCTCTTGTTTATTGCCATAGTCATAGCATCAGCCGTCGGTTCGGGTCGACTTTAGTAGACGAGCCGGACAGGTCAGAACCACTATTTAGAGGCAGTATCCTTATATTTAAAGGTATCTGCACGGCAGACTCTGGGACAAAAGTCCTCTTCTAATCTTTTAGGGGGTTCCCTTACCTTTTGTTATTACGACATAAACTCTTCTTCCAATATACCTCTTAGGTATATCTGCCTTTGCAGACG
>JAKBHG010000046.1 GCA_021836925.1 Microcaldota archaeon
GTGTTCTTCGGCTATTCGATACTCGGCAGCTTCGTGTACGACGTCGTGCTAGTCATGTTCGGCTACTACCTGCTCTCCGCGAAGAGCGCAGTGGTGATAATGACTGGCATAGGGGTCTTCGCGATAGCCCTCTATGTGGTATACAGGCTTTTCATGTCAAAGGTTGTCAAGCGAGGCGGGCCGAAGGCAGCAGCCGTGGCTGCACAATAGAGTCCGCGCAATTCCAGCCCAGACCAAACCTTCATGCAGTCTTGTTTACGAAGTACACGATTGCCTCCAACTGTCCGGTCACGTTGTATTCTGGAGCGCGGAGGACCAGCGTGAAGTTGCCGGTGGTGTTCGGGTAGCCAGTGCACGGGCCGCTCTGCATGACGCTGTTCTTGTAAGTGATTAGCGTGAACGGCTTATACAGCGCAGCGCCGATCGGCGTTCCCTTGCTTGCATTGTATATTATCGAGTAGTCGAACACAGTGCCCGGAGGCATGCTGGTATAGTACGGGAACCTGAACGTTTGTGCCTGTTTCGTCTGTATAGTCGAATTCTCAGGGCAGAATACCTGGTTGACAGTAGCGTATTTCAGCCCCTGGCCCGACACATTAGGCGTGATGCCCACATACATCCTAATGGGCGGGTGCAGCATGTACGGATGCTCCATCGCCGCGCTGAACGCGGTGTATCTCGCGCTAGTGTAATAGGCGATTATCGCCAAAAGGGCCAGCGCCACAACAAGAGCGATGAGTGGCGGGTCTATTACGCGCTCGGAGCGCCTCCTGATTCTTCGGCTTTTTGCCATATACTGCACCGATTTACATGCTCTCCACATATTATTAAGATTTCTGCAATGCCGCCGTGCGGCCGCCCCTCCTGTTCTCGCCTTGCTGAGGGAAGCGGCGCAAGGTTTTTATATGTATACGACAAAAGGATAGTTGCTAATTATGCGCATGATAATCGCGCGTTTTAGTTACGATTACTGTGAAAATTCCTGCTGGAATTGGATGTAGTCTCGAGGAATGCAAAGAGGAGAAAATTCCCGTGCCAGTTATTTAAGTTAATTTGTGGCATTGACTGATTCCAGTCGATGCTGCTGGAGGGCACTGCTATCAGATTTCGACAGCCATGCAAGTCAGCTCACGGGCTTCCGTGGGCGGCGTACGGCTCAATAACACGTGGTCAATCTACCGTAAAGAGGTGAATACCCTCGGGAAACTGAGGTTAATACACCATAGGCTATGACATCTGGAAGGAGTCATAACCGAAAGGTGCGCAAATTGCAGCGTTGCTGCTTTACGATGAGACTGCGGCGGATCAGGCAGACGGCGGGGTAACGGCCCACCGTACCGATAACCCGTAGGGGATATGGGAGTATGAGCCCCGAGAAGGACACTGAGACAAGGGTCCTAGCGCTATGGCGTGCAGCAGGCGCGCAAACTCCGCAATGCGCGGAAGCGTGACGGGGGGAATCTGAGTGGCTCACTTAGGTGAGCCTTTTGCCAAGTATAGCAAGCTTGGCGAATAAGTGCTGGGCAAGACCGGTGGCAGCCGCCACGGTAATACCGGCAGCACGAGTTGTGTCCACGATTACTGGGCTTAAAGCGCCCGTAGCCGGCCGATGCCGTCTCATGTGAAATATTGGCGCTCAACGTCAATGCGTGCATGAGATACCCATCGGCTAGGGAACAGGTGAGGTCAGGGGTACTCATAGGGGAGGGGTAAAATCCTGTAATCCTTTGAGGACCAACGGTGGCGAAGGCGCCTGACTAGAATGTATCCGACGGTGAGGGGCGAAGGCTAGGAGAACGAATCGGATCAGATACCCGAGTAGCCCTAGCAGTAAATTATGCAGACTCTGGTGTTGCACACGTCTAGAACATGTGCAGTATCGTAGCGTAAGTGTTAAGTCTGCCGCCTGGGGAGTACGGTCGCAAGATTAAAACTTAAAGCAATTGGCGGGGGAGCACACAAGGGGTGGATGCTGCGGTTTAATTGAATCCAACGTCGGAAATATTACCAGGAGCGACGGCAGAATGAAGGCCAGACCAAAGATCTTGCCTGACAAGCCGAGAGGTATTGCATGGCGATCGTCAGCTCGTGGTGTGAACTGTCCGGTTAAGTCCGGTAAGCTAACGAAGTGGTACAATGACTAATAGGATAAGGCTAACTGAGAGGCTGAGCTACATGCTCGGCCTGTACGAGTGCAGCAAGCGTTCCGACGCCTCTGTAAGCATGAGCTCTAAGAAAGACGAGCTCGTGCAGAATTTCACCCAGATGGCGGTGGACGATCTCGGGGTCGAACCCAACAGGATAATCCTGGAGGGCGCCGGGTCGGTCACCACTGTGAAGTTCTACAATTCAGGGGTAAGGAAGCTGTTCGAGAAGACGCTGCAGAGAAAGGCAGCTGTCTTCAAGTACAGGAACGCCTATTCCGCAAGCTACATCGCGGCGCTCTATGACTGTAAGGGAGGAAGGGACTCGCACGGCACGTACATAGATGGCATCAAGACTGATACCATCATCGTGCTCGAGAGGCTCGGCTTCCACACAGCTCAGAGGAACGCGCGGATATACATTAGAAACGGCGATGACTTTGTCACGTTCATAAAAGACAGGAGCCTTTCTATTAGTAGCACCATTTCTTAGCCCGGAAACGAGCGAGACCCTCGCAGACAGTTGCCACTTGCTTAGAGATAAGCGAAGCACTCTGTTTGGATCGCCTCTGTTTAAAGAGGATGAAAGAGAGGACGACGATACGTCAGTACGATCCGAATCTCCTGGGCTACACGCGGCATACAAAGGTCGGTACAATGAGACGCAATGCCGAAAGGCAGAGCAAATCCCCTAAAGCCGATCCCGGTCCGGATTGAGGGTTGGAACTCACCCTCATGAAGTTGGAATCCCTAGTAATCGCTTGTCACTATCGAGCGGTGAATCTGTCCCCGCTCCTTGCACACACCGCCCGCCAAGTCACCCAAGTAGGGTTTTAATGAGGCGATGCCTACGGCGTCGTCGAGTTAAGGCTTTGTGAGGAGGGCTAAGGCGTAACAAGGTATCCGTAGGGGAACCTGCGGATAGATCACCTCGTAAAGAACTAAGTGTGCGTTGTATGGGAATCAATCCTCGCATTAATCCTCGAGACTACCCTTTTCTTTTTGTCTTTTCGGAGGCATAGCTTCAGCTATGCTTCGCTCACTTATCTTGCTTGCTTACCCATTGGTTTATGGCAGGAATAGAAACCGTGCACTGCACCCATACGAATTCATTTCGCCGTATGGAACGCATTTGTTTACGGAAGAAGGTTCTTGAGCAGCCTCATGAATCCGCTTTTCCTTGCTGCAGGCCTGACTACCGTGCCCCCCTTCACCTTTTCGGTTTCGGGATTGTAGCCTTCGGCGTACTGTATGCGCCATACGAGGCCAGGTACCTCTGTCTTTATGGCTATGTGCGGATCTTGCTTCAGCCTCTGTATGGAATTCAGGCGTGACTTCTCCTCGGTTGCGATATGCATGAAAGGGATTGTGAAATAAGTTTCTTATAGGTTATCAGGGCAACTTGGACGCCGTGTAAAACGTGGGAAAAGACGCAAAACTGCCGGTCATAATTGCGGCGGCGCCTAGAAGGCATCCCTACGGGTAAGACCAAAATTTGAGAATATAAAAAAGGGAATGAGGTTATACTCTCCTTCCCCTTCTTCCGCCAGGCCTCTTCGTCGTGTCCGAAGGCAGCGGCGTCACGTCCTCTATCCTGTTGACCCTTATTCCGCTCCTTGCCAGGACCCTGACCGCGGCCTGGGCGCCCTTGCCCGGGGTCTTCGACCCGTGGCCGCCAGGAGCCCTTATCTTTATGTTGACGTTGGTTATGCCTCTCGCCTTGGCTTCTGCCGCTATCTTGTATGCAGCCTGCATGGCAGCATAGGGCGAGCCCTCCTGCGAGTCGGCGCTTATCATCATTCCGCCGCTGGCCACCGATATTGTCTCGGATCCGCTGAGATCCGTAAGCGTTATTATAGTGTCATTCTTCGATGAGAGCACGTGCGCGACAGCCCACCTCTCCGCGTTCTCCTTGACCTTCGTCTCCTCCATGGCCTTTGCTTCGTACGAGACCTCAGTCCTCTTGGCCTTCTGCTGTGTCTTTGCCTCCTTGGACGATGCGGTCGACTTCGCTGCTGCTCCCTTCTTTCCGGCCATCAAATCACTTCTCCTCAGCTGCGGCTTCGTTCTCGCCCGCAGCAATCTTCTCCTCTACCTTGACTTCACCTGCGGACGTGTCGCCTGCAAGAGTCGGTCCCGCCTTCTCCTCCTTGACGCTTATGTCTATTGGCTTGTAGTAGCTTATGTGGGCCTCCTCCCCGGTGTTGACCATGTAGCCCGGCCTGTTGACCCTCTTGCCGTTTATCGCTATGAAGCCATGGACTATTATCTGCCTTGCCTGCTTTGGCGTCCTGGCAAGTCCTTTCTTGAAAACAATAGTCTCGAGCCTTCTTTCGAGAAGTGCATTCTCGTCCAGGTCGAGCAGACTGTCAAGCGTAGCCCCGCTCTGGACCACACCGAGCCTCTCGAGCCTGCCCATCATGTCGTGCTGCAGCGTCTCCGCGTGCGGCGCGCCAGACAGGAGAAGACGTACGTTCCTTCTTATCCTGCTTACCTCGAACTGAGCCTTCCAAAGCTCAGACATGTTCTTGAGGCCGTACTTTGTGAGAAGCGCGTTGTCCGCGTTTATCCTTTGAATGTTCCATAGGTCTTTTGGCCTTTCGTATTTCCTGCTGTTCCTCTTCGGTGCTCCCATTCAGATCACTTCTTAGGTACGTTTGCCATCTTCTTCGCGGAGGCAGAGGCGGCGGCCGCGGTGGCGACCTGCTGGGCCTGGTCCTTCGTGGCCTTCTTCATGACTCCGACTGTCGCGCCGGTTCTTCCGGTGGACCTGCTGTGCTGTCCGCGCACCTTCTGGCCGTACTGGTGCCTGTATCCGCGCCATGACCTGAGATTGACGTCGCGCGTGATATCCTGCCTGACAGAGAACGTGAGATCGTTTCCTATCTGGTGCATGTCCCTGCCGGTCTCGAATTCCTTCCTGCGGTTGAGCATGAATTTTGGCATGCCATGTTCCTCAGGATGGTACATGACCGATTCGAGGGCCGAAACCTGCTGCTCTGAAAGGCTACCTATCTCGGTGCGCCTGTCCAGGTGCTGCTCCTTCTCTACTATGTCGGACATCGCATTAGCCATTGCGAAGCCTATCCCTTTGACGTTCCTTATGGCGCGGCTTATGCTCTGCGAGCCGTCAACGTCACGGCCCGCAAGCCTTACTATCGTCGCGGCCTTGCGGCTCTTCTGCTCCCTCGGATCTCTCTTCTTTTGGGAAGCTGCGTCTTTCGCGTCAGCAGACTTTTCGTCAGCCATAAGGTTTACACCATAATTCGCCAGGGCTGGGATATTCAGCCGAAGCATTTGAACCCAGGAGGCCCGGAGGCCATGCGCTTGCAGGAAATGCTTTTGCTTTTTCCAGGCGCACGCGTTACCAGATTCCGCCACCCTGGCGTGTTAAAT
>JAKBHG010000047.1 GCA_021836925.1 Microcaldota archaeon
ACGTGGCGCAGAACAAAGGGGGCGCAGGCGAGGACATAACGGAAGGCAAAGTGACTGTCCTGGTATCATACGCACTCCAGCACTCCTCGAAGAAGGAGGCGGTCGAGCTTGTCAGGATATTGGAAGAGCATACTACCGATAAGAAAAAGATAGATCGTGCGATAGACATAATCCGAAAGTCCGGCGCGATTGAGCACGCTGCGCAGCTTGAGAATGAGCACCTGAACGATGCAATGAAGATATTGGAAGAGGTAATACCTGAATCCGATGCAAAAAAGAAGCTCAGATATATCTTCGGTTTCATGACAACCAGAACGGTCTGAGTGCAGCACAAGCTTAAGACGCGCCAGTGCCTGTTATGCATTTGTCGATACCTGCAGGAAGGTATAAATGTGCCTTTTCCTGTTTAATAATTGTCAAACCTGGGTGAATATAAGATGGCGAACGATTCAAGCGGAGGGGGGGCAAATAAGGCCGCGCAGGCCAAAGACTTCAAGGAGTTCATAGGGCTGTACAAGGATGAGGTCTACAGGAAGGAATGCGAGTACATGCCCACCGGCGAGCCCGCCAAGTTCAACGAGATGGTCAGATGCTACGTGGACAGGCGCGGGCAGTACCGAAGGCCGGGATACCTGCTCCTCTGGACCGCGCTCTACGGCGGCGACATGAAAGATGCAATACTCCCTGCCGCAGTGCAGCAGGCGTCCGAGGACTACTTCCTCATGCATGACGACTGGATGGACAGCAATGAGTTGAGAAGAGGTGCTCCGGCCGCGCACGTGATGTACAATCCTGTTTATGCTATAGACGCGGGAGACACGCTGCACAACATACTGTGGAAGATGGCTTACGACGCATCGAATGCGCTAGGAGGAGAGCGCGGCAAGGCATACTTCGAGCAGTTGTACGACATAATGTTTACCACCCACGTGGGACAGTACTACGACCTGAGCCTGGTGCGTGAGCCCGACATAACTAAATTCACGTTAGATGATTATTACAAGTCGATATACGCGAAGTCCGGTTACTACAGCGTCGCTGGCCCTATGCAGTGCGGCGCCATAATAGGCGGGGCGAAGAAAGAAGAGTTGAGCAAGATGCTAGAATATGGCATACCTGTGGGCAACGCCTTCCAGATAAAGGACGACATACTTGACTGTGTTTCAACAGTCGAGACTCTGGGCAAGACGATAGGCAACGACGTGCGGGAGGGCGCCAAGACACTCATACTGTGGCACGCCGTGCAGAACGCATCTCAGGCCACGCTCGAAAGGATGAAGGGCATTTACATACTCCAAAGGCAGCAGAAGAAGGACAATGACGTCAAGTGGGTGCTCGACACTTTCAACGAGCTTGGCTCTATAAAGTACGCGCAGTCCGAGGCCGAAAGGTTCACTGACATTGCGGTGGAGAAATTCAGGGAGCACCATGCCGACGTACCCGACTCGCCGATAAAAGAGCTAGCCATAAACTCGATAGGGCACGTGGCAAAGAGGGACAAGTGAGCATCCCTCATTCCTTCCTTTTCCTATTCCTATTTCCTTTCAAGTGATGCATATCCCAAAAGCAGGTATGCAAGCTTCGCGGCGGTGTAGTCGGGCGCCACCATTCCTGGAATGGGGCACAGCTCTGTCATGTCAAGGCCAAGAAGCCTCTTCTTCTTCAGCACCAGTTTGAGTATTCCCGTTATGGTCTGGAAGTCCATGCCATCAGGCTCAGGCGTGCCGGTGCTCGGCATTATGCCAGGGTCAAGGACATCCAGATCGATCGTCAGGTAAACATCCTTCTCGGTGTTCTTTACTATCACGTCAGCGGTCTTTTCGATGCCCAGTTTCTTCACGTCACTCATGTAGAGCATCTCCTTCCTGTAGGCGTCCGCGCTGTCCTCGTCTACGCTCCTCACGCCAACGCTGTAGCAGTTCTTCGCCAGTTCGCGCGCCCTCGCAGTCACGCACGCGTGGGAGTACCTGCTTCCCATGTACTCGTTCCTGGAGTCGGAATGCGCGTCGAAGTGCAGAACGCTGAAGCTCTTCGCGGGCGCGGACCCTGCCACCGCCCTTATGGCTCCTATCGATATGCTGTGGTCGCCGCCGAGCAGAAAGGGGACCTTCGAATCGCCCAGGATTATGCTCACCTCCTTCTCTATCCTTTTGGCCATCCCCTCCGCGGAATTCACATCAGGTTCGAGCTCGTCAAGCGTGTATATGCCTATCTTGCTTATGTCTGCGCCGAGCTCTTCGCTGTACAGTTCGATGTTCCTGCTTGCCTGTATGATCGCGTGCGGACCATCTCTTGCGCCTGACCTGTATGATGCGGTCGAGTCGTACGGCACCGGCAGCACCGCTACCCTAGCGGAGTCGTAGTCCTGCTCCTCAATGCCGAATAGGTTGTATGGCGGCAACGAATGCAGAAGCCTCATCGTATCGCTACTATTTCAGAAAGAAAATATAAAAAGGCAGGCTAGCCTGCCATTAGAAGCCCAGCTTCTCGTTGACGAGGATGACAGTCACCCTGTGCGGCACTATCTCCCTTTCGAGTATTACCCACTTCGCCAGCGCGCTGCCCATGCCGTAGGCTTTCCTGGCCCTCTGGTCCTCCAGCTGGAACGCATACTCCCTTACCCTAGCCATGGCCTCCTCAAGGCTGACTGCTATCTTCTGCGCACCTACGACAAGCACGAGGCGCTTGGCGTCGAACGGGTACGCCGAGACCCTGGAGCCGCTAGCATCGCACGAGACTAGCTCCCCATTCTTCGAGAGCGCGTTGACGCTCGCGATGAAGAAGTCGGCCTTTATCGCCGCTTCTTTCCTGATATCTGCGCGCTTCGCCTGGTCCTGCTCCTCAAGTACCTGCTTGTGCAGGTCGTTCCATACACCCTCCGCGAGAAGCGCAGAGAACCCTATCTCGTTCAGCGTGGTAGAAGAGCCCGTCATGACGCTTGCGCCCTTGGGCACGATCCCCTTCAGCTTCTCCAACGCCTCATGCCCATTCTCGGCAGTTACGACGTCAAAGCCCCTGGCCTTCATTGCGGCCACAGTGGCGTCTATCACGTCACGGCCCGGCACACGCGCATATCTATCTTCATTCAGTTCCATCTTATGCTCACCGTTGCAAAACGATAGAAAGAGTTCGCGCCAAGCAATAAGAAGGTTTTGAACCTGTGGAAGGAACGCCGTAAACTTTCTGCTCCTATCTCTTCCTCACGATGCTCTTCTCTACCTCGAGAAGCAGGTCTAGTATGAGTCCGGATATGACTGAGAGGAAACCGACGACCACGAGCATGAACGCTATGAGGGCCCTGCCTATCTCGGTGAGAGTGCCTGCTTGAAGGTAGTTGGCGAAGACCAAACCGCCTAGGACTATACCTGCTATCATGAGCACGACCCCTATGCTGCCGAATATGAGCAATGGGCTGTAGTCCCTCGCATATCTTATCGCATGGTAAGCTATTGTAACACCGTAGAAAGGCTTGGCCTTGCTTATCTTGGATTCGGAGCCGCTGCGCGGCTTGTAGCTTATAGGTATACTTCTTATTTTAAAGCCTCTTCTCACAAGCTCTATCTCAAAAAAGGGCGTGCCGGCCCTGTAAGCATCAAGGTACCTTATAGTGTCGAAAGCACCTCTCTTCATTGCAAATATGCCGTTCATCACGTCGCCCATTTTGCTCCTATAAAGTATGTTGAACATGCTCTTCAGGAACCAGTTGCCGAAGCGAATCGTAGGCGTCATGGCATCCTTTGGTAGCCTCTCCAGCCTGCTGCCTGCCACGAACGCGAACTCTCCGTCGTTCCTGAGCTCATGGACTACCCTCTTAAGATCCTCAACTGCATATGTGCCGTCAGGGTCTATGCTCGCAATGATTTCCCCCTTTGCCAGGCGGAAGCCCTCCATGAGTGCATTTTCATAACCCCTAGTCTCCTGAACGACAACTCTAGCACCTGTGGCCTCAAGCGGCTTCCTCATCTTCGGGGTGCTCTTGTCGATAACGATTACTTCCGTGTCCTTCCCGAGCTCTGCATATATCTGCCTTATTATAATCGGGGCATATTCCTCGTTCATGGTTGGAACTACAACGCTGAGGTCCTTCATGGTCGTCTCCCTTTCAAGCAGATAGTATGATATTGTGAAAAACATTTAATAAGCGAGCCCCGCCGCTGCGCTATGTCCTCGTGGCCATCAGGGTGAGTTCCATGCGGTTGTAATGCAGCTTCTTCAGCCTGATGCCTATGTAGCTTCCCTCCAGCGCTGCCTTCACGTCGTCGACATGTTTCTGCACGTCTGGGTCGAAGAGCTTTATCGTCATGATCAGCGTTGTCCCGGCATGCAGCGTATCCTTGAGCCTCACTGCTATCTTTGCGTTCTTCTCCGGCGCCATATTCGAGTCTATCACTATGGCATCAGCACCTCTCAGTTGCAGCAGATAATCATCAAAGTTCTTCGTGGGGGAGCCGACGTTCGCCTTAAGGTGAACTACGTCATAGCCGTTCAGGTATTCCGAGAGCGGCATCAGCCCGTCTCTGAACTCCTCAATATCTATGCCAGCCTTGCCCTTGTATGGTTCTACGCTGTCATCACCCGTGCCATATATGATGAGGGTCTTCCTTGCGTACGTGCTCTCATAGTCGAGGATGGCGCTGTCTACTGCCACGACCTTGCACATCATCCGCGACAGCCTGGAGCACTTACGGCTGGCCGAGGCCGAGATCCAAGCGCGGCTGCCCTTGCCCGACCCAGTGCTGTTCTCGCCACGTCGTTGATGCTGGCCCACCGCACCCTGGCAGCTCCCTTCAACGCGCCGGATGGCCATGCCGTGGCTGCCGCTCGCCTCGCCATGGCCAGCGCTTGGCGGTGCAGATCGGTGCGCCCCGTGGCATCTGCCAGGTGGGCATCGCGGCCTGTTGACATGTCTAGAACATCTGCCCTATGCTGCATGCTGGGAGCATGGGCATGGACGAGTGGACGGTGCACTGCGTCGAGTGCGGCAAGCCGTTTGTCACCATCAGCATCAACATCAAGCGCTGCTGCCCGGAGCACACGGAGCGGTGGCTCGCGCGCCGCACCGCCCTGGATGGACGACGTCCACCGGCAGATTCGGGAGCGGGCCCGCCGCATCGTCGAACCGGAGAACGAACAGTCCTAGCCTGCGGCGGCAAGCGAGGCGCCGCTGCTATGCTGTCTCCACTACTGATCGAAGAGGAGAGGCCGATGGTTCTCCGATGCTTCGTACTCCTGGCGCTGGTGCTCCCGCTCCTGACGGCGACGCCGGCGCTGGCTCAGTCCACTGCGAACTGCCAGTTCATCCTCGGCTTCCAGACCCTCCACCACCTGGACCCGGCGGATGTTGCGGGTCGTGGGCGGGGTTTGGGTCGGCAGCCTCCTCGTCCTAGTCATCCGGTCACTGACCGAGTTCGCCGGCTACGTCCTCGACTCCGAGGAGGACATCGAGGAGGTCACAGCCGCGCTCGGCGTCGAGCTGACCGGGCGATGGGGAGTGTACCGGGGCGGAGCGCCAGA
>JAKBHG010000048.1 GCA_021836925.1 Microcaldota archaeon
AGCCTCTTTATCGCAGAGACGCTAGCTGATATTACCATTGAGTGATTGGCTGAAGTCGCACTGCCGTTCTGCGCTGCTGATGCAGCCTGAGCGCCGTTGCCTGCCGTTGCTGACGCCTTCTGGGGCAGCTGCCCCTCGACAGCCTTGAGCACCTCATCGCTCTCGTCTATTGTCATCGTCTCGATGACCGGCCTCAGCTCCTTTATTGCGTTCTCGCTCATGAGTGCCCTGTGGCAGCTGTTGCACGTCGACTGCAGAAGCATGTATATTGTCTTAGCGTATGCCGGATGCACCACCGGCCTGACCAGCTCTATGTGGCCGAAGTGGCCGGGGCACGACTTGGCGCGTCCGCCGCAGGTCTTGCACCTCAGGCCGGGCTCTATGACCCCGAGCCTCTGGTCTATCAGACCGCCGTCTATCGGATAGCCGTCCTCGTTATATGCGTCTGGCACTATGAGCTTTGCAACGCTCATCTTCCTTATCCTTTCCGGTGATATCACCGTGAATCTTATATCGTTGATTGCTTCAGCCTTCATGAGCACGCGCCTCCTTTAGAAAATTCAATCGTTCACCGTAACTTTCGGTAGTATGTGCATCGCCTTTATCTCGTCGAGCAGCAGCTTGAACGCATAGCTTATCTCCAGGCTCACCAGAGAGCCGGGGCCGTCGACCTGGCACACAGGCATGTTCCTGACGTAGTCATAGTAGCCTATGTCGCCGCACTTCTTGCACACCCATACCTCCCACTTGTCGCTCTGGTCGAGCATACGCTCCTTGAGCAGCAGCGACGCGCCGTGCCCTACGAGGGCGTCACGCTCCATCTCTCCAAACCTGAGGCCTCCGCGCCTCGGTTTGCCCTCTGTGGGCTGCCTTGTAAGTATCTGCACCGGTCCCCTGGACCTTACCTGCTGCTTTAGGCTTACCATGTGCAGCAGCCTGTTGTAGAATACAACCCCCTGGAACATTTTCACAGGGAACGGCTTGCCGGTGCGGCCGTCGTAAAGAACCTCGTCGCCGAACTTGTCGAACCCGAAGCCCTCGAGAATTGAACCGTATTCGTCTATCCTGTCCTTGCCCTTCTTGCCCGAGAATGGGGTACCGTCTATGGTATTGCCCTGCATCGCACCAACCTTGCCGGCCATTGTCTCAAGCATGTGGCCGAACGTCATTCTGCTTGGTATACTTGTAGGGTTGAGCAGCATGTCAGGTATGACGCCCTCCTTTGTGAAAGGCATGTCTTCCTGCGGCACGAGAAGCGCGACTATTCCCTTTTGGCCGTGCCTTGACTCAAACTTATCCCCTATTTCAGGTATGCGCTGGCTCCTCATCCTGACCTTGACCAGCTTGGTCGCGCCAGTTGTCTCTGTTATGACTATGTCGTCTATGACTCCCTCTTCGTTGGCGCGCAGCGAGGTCGAGTTGTCGCGCCCGCGCTCTTCGGTCATGCCTATGCCGGTCTGCTCCTCTATGAACCTGGGCGGCGAAACCTTGCCGATTATCACATCGCCTTCGGAGACGCTCTGCTCCTTCTCTATTATGCCGTCCTCGGACAGCTTCGAATATGCGTGCTCGCCAAGATATCCCTCAGCTGTAGCGGGCGGTATCTTGAACGTGTCCTGCTGGCCTCCTGGATACCTGCGCTCCTCGTCTATGAAAGACTTGAAGTATGCGGCCCTTCCCAAGCCTCGCTCCACGGCCGCCTTGTTGAGTATCGTGGCGTCATCCATACTGTAGCCGTAGTACGTTGACAGTGCGACCACGAAGTTCTGGCCTGATGCATGCTTCTCAAGATTGAGGGTCCTGTAAACGGAGGTGTTGACTACGGGCCTCTGGGGGTAGTACATGAGAAATGCCCTAGAGTCGTACCTGTTGTTGAAGTTGATCGCGTAGAGCCCCTGGCCCTGCTTGACCGATCCGGATGCGAGAGAGTGCTTTCCAACAGTGTTGTATTCAGGGAACACGATGTTGTTCACCGTGAGGCTGAACATTGACGCCGGATCCGGGTCGAGGTGCGTCGTTTCCGGCCTTATCTCCTCTTCACGCGGGGCCACGAGCACGTTCTCCTCTTCCTCAGCGTCCAGGAACTCTATGACGCCGCGCCTGATAAGGTAGTTGAAGTTTATCTCGTTGCTCTTAAGCCTCTGCTTCAGTTCGGGTGTGAGCCTGCTTACGCCGTTCTCGACGACGATGTAGGGCTTCCTGGCCCTGCCCCTGTCGGCGTTTATGTGCACCTCGTTGATCCTGCTTATGTAAGTGACGTTCAGTTCGCCGGACACGATGCCGTTCCTCCTGTTCTTCCTTACCTCTTCTGCGAACGCCTTGCCGTCCCTGACGTGGCCTATGGCCTTGCCATCGAGATACACATAGCACTTGCCGTTGCGCTTTCCGCCTTCCTTCTTAGCATCGTTGAGATCGCTCATTGTAACACCCTCACTTCGAGTCGGCCGCGAGAGCGGCTTTCTCTGTTCGCGCATCCGCCTTTGCCTCTTTCTCGGCCTCCTTCTCCATCTTCTTCTTTATCTTGTCCGCTTCCTTCTCGTCGGACTCCTCAAGCCACGTATCCATTATCTGTAGCTCCTTGAGCTTGTCCTTGAACATCTGTTCGTCTGCGCCGACGGTCACCCTCGCCATGGCCGCCAGATACCTGGTCAGGCCAACCTCTATTCCTTCGGGGGTCTCGCTAGGGCATAGCTTGCCGAAGTGCGTGCCGTGCACGTCCCTTGCCTTGAAGTGCTGCCTCTTCTTTGCCAGAGGAGACTTGACACGCCTAAGGTGCGCCAGCGCCGAGATGTAGTTGACGCGGTCGAGCACCTGCGATACGCCGCTCTGGCCCGCGGGCCATGATCCCGTGCCCATCGCCGAAAGTATCTTGTCCGTGATCGTGTCAGGGTTTATCGCCGTCCTGAACGTGAGCTTCCTGCCGCGCGCGACAGTCCTCTCTATGTGGTACTTCACGTCGCGCACGAAGAACTTGAGGGCATGGTTGAACAGCTCCTCCATGAGGTCGCCGGCGAGCTTTATCCTCTTGTTCTTGTAGTGGTCCTTGTCGTCGCCTTTTATCTTGCCGTACGCGACGAGGGACGCTCTCTCGGCCATGCGTATGAGATACCTGCCCTTCTCGCCCCTTATCTTCGGATCTGAGCCGACATGGGGCAGTATGAACGTGTCGAGCTGCTGCTGCGCCCTCTTTATCTGGTATTCCTTCGCCTGGTTCGGCGCCGCCATCTTGCCTATCTCGAATATGGCTTCCTTCTGGCCCATCTCCTTTGCGGTGCTGAGGTCCATGTTGAGCAGCATGTCGTTCTTGACGGACTTGCTCGTTATGTCGCCCATTATGTCCTCATTGGTGAGGCCGAGCGCCTTGAGTACCAGTACCAGGTCTATGCTCTTGGTAAGCGTCGGGAAGAGAAGCGTGTAGACGCCGTATGCGTCCCTTGTAACGCTGCACTTCGTCCTGAAGCCGTACCTTGTCGAGAACACCTTGCTGACTGTGCCCTTGCCCTTCTCTTTGGTGCATATTATCCTGTTCGGCGCAAGGTCCTCGACGCCTATGAGCACGCGCTCGGTGCCTTTTATTATGAAATAGCCGCCCGGATCGTCAGGGTCTTCGCCCTCATTTATCATCTGCTCGCGTGTCATGCTCTTCGTGTAGCAGAGATCGCTCTTGACCATGACGGGAAGCTCGCCAACGAATATCTCGTCGTAGGAATCCCTCTTCTCTATCCCCTGTATTACTGGCACGTATGTTATGTAGAGAGGCGATGCGTAGGTGAGGTTCCTCGCGAGTGCCTCGTTGGGCATTATCGGCTTGGTCGAGCTATCCGACTCTATTACGACGGGATTTCCTATCCTTATGCCAAGTAGCTTGACTGAGAAGTTCGGCACGTCCGGCTCTATTATGCTCTGGCTCTCTATGAGCTTCGGCAGGCCTATGTGCAGGAATATGTTGTAGCTGTCGATCTGCTGCTGCACTATGGAGCTGTTCTTCAGATAGGATTCCAGTACCTCGTGGGAGTCATGCATGACGTCTGCATCCATTTTATCACACTATTGGATTTTGGGAAACTTTAGGGGTTCAGCCCTTGACGACGTACCTGTAGTACATGTACTTGTTGCCGTCGTCGTTTCTCTTTATCTCTATGAGCATACCAGGCTCCGCACCGAGTTTCATCGCCTGCGGGTCGCTGCTGAGCATCTTCGGGAAATCCTCTGGACGCACATTGAACTTTGAGGCTACCTTCTTTGCCTCGCTCTCGCTAAGTAGCTTGTGTTCGGGAATCAGTTCAGGGACTGGAAGCAACGGCTCACCAAACAGAGATGATACTAAATAGACGATGTCAGGCTGTAGTATCTAATAAACTGTAACAAATATATACCTTTTGATTATTAGTGCGCAGATATGGGTCAATCATAAACGTCGGGCGCTAGTGCACCATCAGTGTTTGTGCGCAGCCCAACACGCGCCCAGACCTGCACCCTTGGGCTCTCGAGCAGCAGATCCACCAGGGTTTTGGAGAAGGAGGTGTTTTCTGCGGTTGCCTTATTGGCAATTGTGGCTACCATGTCAGTAGGCAAGGTAAACGCGACAGACTTCATTTTCCCGCCGTGCATATGCTGCCTGATTTCCGCATCGGGCTTCTTGAAATCAGGGTCAACGGCAGAATTACCAAGCATGCCCTGCTTTTCCCTGATATAAGGATTACCTTTTAGTAGGGCTTCGTACGTATCGGAAACGTCAAAGTCGTCTTTCCAGGCATGGTCTATGAAGCCCATGTTCACCACCGCCACAGCGAGCACCTCTGGAATCGACGGCAGCACGCGGACGCGCTGGCAGGCAGACTTGCTCCTATCCTTCACGGTTTCTCCCATCCAATAACACCCCTTTGTGATATCAGGGATGTAAACAATTTTATGGCTTGCGAGTCACTTTCCGTTGCCCTTCAGGTAGCGCATCGTGATGTCGTTGAGTATATCGAACACGTCGATGCACCTGTCGGTTACGTTCTCGAGCATCTCGTAGATGTCCTTCTTCACTATGACCTCTTTCACGTCCTTCAGTTTTATCAGCGTCCCGAGTGACTTCCTGAGCAGCTCATCGGCCTTGCCCTCGTAGTCTGATGCGACTATGTAGTTCTTCTTGAGGATCCTCTGCACGCCTTTGTAGCCGGCCATGAGGTCACCCATAAGGCCAACGCTCTCGACTGTAGTGGAAACGCATTTGTCTATCAGGTCCGCAAACTCCATCATCGGCCTGTCCGGCCTGGTCACGCCGTACATCGCGATTCTCGCCGCGGCGGCCTCCTCCATGTCTATTATGTCGTCAAGTCTCGATGCGAGGTGCGAGACGTCTATGTATGAGACAGAGCCCGTGCGCATCGTGGATATGTAGTCATATATGTTGTGGATGTTCCTGTCAGCGGCCCTTTCCTTCTCCTTTATATCAGAGTACATGGCCTCGCTG
>JAKBHG010000049.1 GCA_021836925.1 Microcaldota archaeon
GTGGTATCGTGTTTGCCAGGTTAAGAAACCCGTTCTGGAAGTTTCTCGGCACGAGAACGAACGTATTCGCCGGTACATCCGTACAGTTCGTCAGTCCGTTGTAGTCTAGACCGAACCTGCTCATGTTGTTGAAGTGCATATACACCACAAGGTCGCCGATCCCAGAGTCGAGATACACCCTTGTAGAGTTGGGAAGAGAGTTAAGGTATGATGCGGCGCGCAACTCCGAGTACTGCGTCGCGTAAGCTATACCGTGCACCAGAAGTATTATTGGTATCGAGCTGGCGATTAGGAATAAAACCGCTGCCGCGGATATTCCGAGCTTCACCTCGCGCCACTTCTTCCTTGATCTCTCTACAACGGTGGTCAGCGCCGCGGATATCATTATCACGAGAGGAGCGGCAACCAACGTGAGGTACCTGTCGAGCCTGTGTGATAGCACGTAGGTAAACGGGCCAGTCCCAATGTGCTGCGGCCCGAACTCCAGGTAGAGCACGCCAATGGCGAACCAGAAGAGAGGGAAGTAAAGCCTCCTGTCGCGCATCAGGAGCAGGTACGCAGCGGCAATGACAAGGGCATAGAAGTAGAATCCTGACAGGTCCGTGTTGCCGCCATATGCGGCGATTATGCTTGTCGGATCGAGTTTGTTTCCCAGGAGATTGTACGGAAACATTATGTTCGGATAGAACGAGAGCGCGGCATTTATTGGGAGCGGGATAAGATCCGGCCTTGATGTCTGGCCGTAATACTGGATGTTCGCGGAGAACACAACCAGGGGATCGCCAGAGTTCACGTAGCTCATCAGAAGCATGAGGCCCACCATAACAGCGAATCCGGCAGGATATGCGAGTGTGACATGATTTATCCTGATCCTTCTCCTTATCAGCTCGATAAGCAGGTAGAGCCCGGCTATAATCCAGAGCACGAAACCCTCGGGTATTGCGAATGGCGGCAGGGCGAGGGCCGCGCCGGCCGCGAAGTACCAGTACCTTGAGGTCTTCTTCCTTATCGCCTTTATCAAGCAGAAGACAGCGAGATTGACCAGGAACATCATGGGTATGTTGTCGCTCATAGTGAGCGAGTAGACTGCGGCCATCGGGAAGAATGCAAGGAGAAGCGCCGCTATTAGGCCCACGCGCTGGTCGTACAGTTCCCTGCCTATGAGGAAGACCAGAAGTATTGATAATATGAAGGAGGTTATGGCCCAGGCGGCGCTGGTAAGAACTCCTGCGCCGAGTGCCCAGTAGAATAGACCGATCGGGAAGATCTGGAGAGGCCTGACCGCCAGTATGTTGCCGGCATTTTCCTGGAATGTGCCAAGTGCCACGTAATGGGCGAGAAATGAGTATGCAATATCGTCCCCCATGTGGGACGGGCCTATTGCGAGAGCGGAGGAGAAGACGGCCGCGTATACCAGTATTGCCAGTAGAAGCGCGTATATCAGGACGTTATTCTTGGGCTTCTTTCTCGTCACGTGCTCTCCTATAGGATATCCTTGATGCTGCCGAGCAGTATCTGGTACGACTCGCACGACGTCCATTGGTTCGGCTCCCTGCCTGCTTCTATCTCCTTCCTGACATTTGCCGCCTCTTCGTTGCCCAAGAGCGCCGAGAGATCGTAGGAAGCATCCCTTATGTTGCCGATCTTTCTGTTCCACATGATCGACGGGTAGACGTCCCCCCATCCGTCAACGAATACCGAAGCGTCAAGGCTCCTGCACCTCATCGGGCTCTTTCCTGTCTCCGAGAACTTCGCGAGGTTCTTTAGGAAACTGTTCTCGACAAGGTACATCGGATCCAGGGTCGCCCGCCTTCCGCCGGATATCCTCCGCAGCTCCGCCGCAACATCGCTGCCCGCCCTTATGTCATCGCCTGAGTTCGCGTAGTAGTTCTCAGAGGTCTGGGCGAGGTTGATGTGGAAGTCGTTGTACGTAACTTCAGGGAAGATCTTCTTCACCTCCGAATAGGTCTGCTCGAACTGGCCCTTGTTGAACTTGCTGAGCGTGTACCCGAACACGGCGCTGAGCTCGGGGTGCTCCTTCCTCAGCTCCATGAACATGCGGTAGACGTTCATGGCCCTGTCGAAGTTTCCGGGAACTCCCCTGATCTTGTCGTGGAGCTCCCTGTACCCGTCGAGGCTCATGGTTATTACTATGCGCGGTATGCCCAGCTTGAGGATCTGCCGCATCCTCGACTCCACAACGGCAGGATTGCAGAGCGAGTTCGTAGGCATCGTGAGTATGTAGAGGTCCCTGCAGTTCTCCTTGAACGCCCTGACTATCTCCACGATGTCGCTCCTGAGGAACGGCTCCCCTCCGGTTAGACCTATCCACTTGAAGTAGTTGTTCCTCCTTGCGAACTCCCTGATCTCATCCAGAGTCAGTTCTCCCGTGGGCCTTATCTTCCATATATTGCAGGTGATGCACTTTGACTGGCAGGAGTAGGTTATCGCGAAGTTGAGCTTGTACGGTCTACCAAGTCGTGTGAAGTTAGACTTCAAGGCGGTGAGTGCGATTCCAGCTAGCCTGCGCATCAGATCCACCCTAACTCTTTCTTATCTATCTTTTATAAACTTATTCTAATAGAAGGTATTGGTTGTCATGTCGAAGCTGGGCAGCATACTCAGGCTAACAAGGATAGAGCACAGCATAATGCTGGTAATCGCAGTAGTGGCAGCAGAGCTGATCGCATACGGCATCCCTTCATTTTCCATCTTTGTCCTCAGCCTCATCACCCCGATCTTCATCAGCATGGCCGCGTTCGCGATAAACGACTACTTCGACGTCAAGGTGGACAGGGCAAACAGGAAGAGGCGCCCCCTCGTCACTGGCGAGCTCTCGAAGGCCCAAGCGCTTTACATAACCTTTATCTGCCTCGCCATAGGGATAGGGGCTAGCGCCCTCATAAACCAGTATGCGTTCTACATAGCCATGGTCTTCGGGGCACTGGCGCTCCTCTACAGCTACAGGCTCAAGGAGATGCTCTTCTGGGGCAACGCATACATAGCATTCTCGATGGCCATACCTTTCATCTTCGGGAACTACGTGGTCACGCCAGTGATGGCGCAGGGCGTACTCCTCGTCTCTTCGATGATCTTCCTCGCGGGACTGGCACGCGAGATACACGGCACCATACGGGACATGAAGGGCGACGAGAAGGTGAGGAACGTCAGGTCATTCCCGAAGGTCTTTGGGGTACTGCCGTCAGCCGTGTCTGCGCTTGTTCTATATTCCGCAGCGATAGTAATAAGCATCTATCTCTTCCTCTTCGTCCCGCCATTCGCGCTCAACATACTCTATGGAATAATAGTGCTTGCCTCGGTGGACGTAATTCTGATCTACCTGAGCATCGCATATATCTACAGGAAGGGGCAGAGGTTCTACGACTGCGCGCGCGACCTCTCCCTGCAGGCGATGGCACTCGCTCTCGTTGCGATCCTTCTCTCCTCTATAATTCCGCTTTATATCTAAACGCCTTCCTGAGCCTCTTCACTTCAGACTCGACGAACTTCTTCCCCATCCCCTTCCTGTTCCTCTCCAGGTCAACGTAGAGCGTGTTGTTCCTTATCTGGTACCTGTCTCCCCTGTTTCTTGGGATGAAGTGGATGTGCATGTGCCTTATCGACATTCCAGAGTACGCCCCCGTCTGGAGCATGATGTTGTACGATCCGTCAGACTTGTAGAGCCTTGTCATCTTGGGGATAAGCATCTTTAGGAGCCTGTGGAGCCCCGCTGATTCGTCACGCGTGAGCTGCGTTATCCCGACCACGTGCCTCTTCGGTATTATGAGGATATGGCCCGGCAAGACCGGCCTTATGTCATAGAGGACGTAGAACCACTTTGTGGCGTAGAAGAGGGTCTCCTTGAGTATGTCACTGCTGCAGAACGGGTCGTCGTTCCTGATACCTCTGCCGACAGGTTTTGCCATTATCTCCTTCTCCTACGCATCTGAGGCGATGGCCCAGGCTGCCTCCTCAGGACTAGAACGAGCAGCACTATGAGGACGATGAAGAGCAGTATGAGCACCATGAGTAGTATCAGGTACAGTTGCTGTATCTGGTTCTCTAGCATCGCGAACTGGCCCGATGACTGCTGGCTGCCAGAAACGGTGACATTGTAGTTGAACGACGATAGGATCTGCTGGTTCGCCGAGCCGAGCAGACGGGCGAGGTTTGCTGTGACGTACGCCGATGCCACGTCCGCCTTTGCCTCACTCGCGTTCGTTGTGAGCCTTGACTCCTGCATGTAGAACTGGGCCTGCAGAGCGAACTGCGTAGGCCAGATGCCGTAGTTGTACGACGATACATTCGAGTAGATGCTGTTGCTGGTGCTCTGGTTCATCGGCAGGCCGTAGAAAGATGTCTCGTACACCGCATCGTAGAGCGCCGCAGCGTAATCGCCGGACTTGTACAGGTTTATCGCAGATTGCGAGTACAGGTTCAGGCCGGTCGACGTCACCCTGTTGAGAGCCTTCGTGACGTTTGAATTGAATGATGTGGAGGTCTGCACAGGGACCCCGCCAAGGTCAACGGCAATGGAATACATCTCTCCGGCAGCACGGCACCACCCCGCAGACTTGCCTATGTCGCTCACGGCTGAGATAAGATCGTCTGTGGACTGCGACTGGTTGAGCGTGGCCTTTGCATATCCGGCGTAGATCTCGCCCCATGATTGCCGCAGCTCACCGCCAGTAACGTACTCGTAGTTGGTGTTCGTCAGCGCGGGAGGCACCAGAGACGAGCAGTACGCGCTCATGTTGTCTACGAGGGCCGTGGTGCCCGCCCTTGTTATGTTCTCGGAGTTTGCGATCGTGTAGGCCTGGATGTACTCAAGGAAGGAGAGGTCCGATCCCGAGTATAGGTATCCGCGCTGCGCCATGAGCTGGTACTGGTCAAGCATGAGGAGCATCTGCGATCTGAGGGAGCCGTACTCTACTCCGAGAGCCTCTATCTGGCTCCTTGTGGTGTTGAATGTGAAGTTTGCCAGGGGCATGAACGCGCTCATGTTGCACTGCACGCATGTGATGTTTGCCTGGCTGAGCGAACCCGGAGAGTATGAAGTGGTAATGTTATATGTCAGCTGTGACACCGCG
>JAKBHG010000050.1 GCA_021836925.1 Microcaldota archaeon
AAGGGCCGCGAGGTCCTTCCCTGAAGGCGGAAAAGAGGCACAAAGGAAATCAGGATAAGTCCGTGAAGACCTCATCGAGGTCTTCAACAGTGTTGAACCTCTCTATCGTCTTCTTTATCCCTTCGGTAGTGTATTCCGGGAACTCGACTCCGCTGACAACTATCATTATCCTAATCGAGTCCTTCTGCAGGTTTTCGTCTACCCTCGCCCCCCACTTGAGCATCGCGTCAGTGCTTATCCTACCTGCAACCTCCTGGAATATCGTTTCCGCTTCCCTGAGGGTTAGGCTGTCACTGCCTATTATGTTGATGAGCGCCTTCTTCGCTGAGGACAGGTCGACTTCGAGCATTGGGCTCTTTATCGCATTTTCTATCGCGACTACCGCCCTGCTCTGCCCCTTCGTCGCCATGCCTTCGCCAGTGCCTATTACGGAATAGCCGGAGTCGCGCAGCACGCTCCTCAGATCCGCAAAGTCTATGTTTACCATGCCTGGCTTGGTTATCATCTCCACTATGCCCTTGGCCGCACTCGCCAGCACCTCATCACATACCCTGAACGCCATGTTCAACGGCATGTCCGGCGCTACAGAAAGCAGCCTGTCATTGTGTATGATTATTATCGAGTCGGTAACTCTCTTTATCTTTGCAAGTCCCTCCAGCGCGTTCCGCATCCTTGTCTTTCCTTCACTGGAGAATGGAAGAGTGACTATCGCTGTGACGAGCGCGCCAGCCTCCTTCGCCTCGTGCGCTATAGTTGCTATGGATCCGGTGCCAGTGCCTCCTCCAAGGCCGCACGTTATGAATACCATCTGTGCGTCGTTGAGTACGTGCCTTATCTCATCTTTGCTCTCAATTGCCGCCTCTTCGCCCACCTTTATGTCGCTCCCAGCGCCAAGGCCCCTTGTCAGCTTCTTGCCGAGCAGCAGCTTCCTATCGGCTTTCATCTTCACCAAGTGCGCCGCATCGGTGTTCATAGAGATTAGCGACGCGCCCTGCACTCCAATAGTGTTCAGTCTGTTTATCGTGTTGCTGCCGCTTCCGCCCGTGCCTACTATGTATATCTTGGGCTTTGAACTCTCAATAAACTTCAGCATCTCCTCGTCATCCGGGCTGAGCGATTCTGTCATGGTCTTACCTCTGAACTGATCGACAAATATTATCTGCAAAAGGATATAAAGTATTCTGCCTGCGTCGGACGCTTAATCTGCCAGGTCTATGGTATCGCCCACTTTCGGGGCGTGAGCGTCGAATCCTTCATTTCGCAGCTCTTCAGCGAACAGCCTGGTCGCGTTGGCCTCGCCATGCACGCATACTACGGTATTCGGCGCGCTGGCTCTTATGTACTCGTGCAAATCCGCTTCTCCTGCATGTGCTGAGAAATCGAATTTGGTAACTGGTACGTTCACTTTTATCCTGTTGCCATTGTCCACTACATAACCCTTCTCAAGTAGCGTGTTGCCGTTCGTGCCCTCTACCTGGTAGCCGGTGAGGAATATATGCGAATCGCTGTTTATCCTCTTGATGTATTCCATTGCCGGACCGCCATTCAGCATGCCTGCTGTGGTAACTACTATCGATGGCTCCTCTACTATGTGCCTTCTCTGCGTACGGTCCTCAACCCAGTTTACGCTCTCGGCAGCGTCGTTAAGCAGCTTCGTATCGGATATCGAATCCGGGTGTTTCATGACTATCTTGGTGGCCTTCTTCGCCATGCCATCCAGATAGGTGTACTCGGAGAGGCCGTGCTTGTAGAGCATCGCCAGAATCTCCTGGCTCCTCCCTATGGCGAATGCAGGCACCAATGCCGTTCCGCCGTTGTCAAGTGTCTCCTTTATCTTGCTTATGAAATTGTTGATGAGTTGGTTCCTATCGCCATGCTCCCTTCCTGCATACGTCGATTCGATTATGAGCACATCTGATGGGATCTTCTTCGCGCCGGAATGCAGGTACTGGTGCTGCAGTTTGAAGTCGCCGGTATATACTATCCTGCGGTTGCTGCGCGCTTTGTGCCTTTCAATCAGCGTCACTGCGCTTCCGCATATGTGCCCAGCGTCATGCATAGATAAAGTGTAGTTGCCGAACTCGTAAGGCTTATCATAGCCCATACGCACATATCTGTTCATCAAAGTACTGAGCTGCTTCTTGTGGAATCTCGGATGCCTGTGCTCCTTCTTCGCTATGCTCAGCGCGTCTTCCAGCAGTAGCTCCGATAACATGAGCGTTCCTTCGGTGCCGAATGTGGGTGCCGACTGCTCCGTGTAGATCACAGGCACAGACCCGCTGTGGTCAAGGTGGGCATGACTCAGGAGCACCGCATCCACCGTAGGGACCTGCGTCGGGTAATCCATCTGGTCATCCTCGATCTTTATACCATAGTCGAAGAGGAATGATCTCTCGTCCCGTATCATTATGGCTGACCTTCCGACTTCGGAGGCTCCGCCGTAGAAATGCAGTTTCATCTTCAATCACGACTGGAATATGGCAACAGACAGTTTCTGGCCGCCAATATGCTTGGCCGCTATAAGCATATAAATGCATTTATGGTTTCTCTTATATAATATAACGGGATGCGGGATGCCTGACGAACCTAACTTCATGGACCTTGTTACGCTGCTAAGGGTAAAGCCCGACAGCACGGTCGAGAGGTTCGGGTCCGCAATCAACTCATCGTTCTTCGACGCATCCAACGTGCTCGGCACGCTAAAGCAGAAAGGCCTCATAGACTTCACCACTATATTCGGCAGCCAGAACGCGATAACGCTCACAGACCTTGGCAAGCAACTGATAAACGAAGCGGAGATGAAGGCGCCAACTCTCTTCGATCATCTCGACCTCGAGATACTCAATCAGCTATCAGGAGGCAAAAGATCGATAACCGACATATCAGGCGCCGTGAACGTGAGGCCTAAAGACCTTGCGCTGCACCTCTACAAGATGTCGGCGCAGCAGTACCTAGATTACGAGATATCGAGCGGCAAGCTTAGCATAATGCTCACCGAGAAGGGATTTATGCAGGTGAAGCAGGGCATGCCTGTGCAGCCGGAGCAAGAGCAAAATAAGGCCGCCCCCCCGCAGCAGGGCGCGCCGCCTGTCGCACCCCAAGTCGTGCAGCATTCCGCCCAGCCGCAGCAGATGCCGCAGCCCATGCCGCAGCAAGTGCAGCAATCCAAGCCGCAGGAGGTGAGGCCTGCCGGCGCTGCGAAGCATGATGAATTCCCAGAACTCGAAGACCTCGAGAAGAAGATAAAGGCGGACAAGAACAGGAGGAAGAGGAAGACATTCTCAATAATAGCTATAGTGATAATCATAATCGTGCTTCTGTTGCTGTTTTCGAGAGGTATAATATAGCCGGTATCTTGCCTGGCCAGTGGTGGATGGTCTGATGGTAAAGCAATTGGAATACATGAAGGCTGAGGAACTGCTCAATATGTACGGGATAAAGGTAGTCCCGGCAAAGTACATAAAGAACACGGACGAGGCAGTGGGATTTGCCGAGGGTGACGCAATAGTCCTCAAGGCCATACCTTCGAAGCCGGCTCACAAGTCGAAGAGCGGTCTCGTTGCTGTCGACCTGAAAACACCGGAGGAGATAGCCAGCGGCTTCAACAGGGTTCGGAAGGCCGCACACAAGTTCGCGCCATACAAGATACTCGCGCAGAAGATGGTGACTGGCACCGAAATAATAGTGGGCGGCAGAAAAGACGCACAGTTCGGCAAGCTGCTGCTCATCGGCCTTGGAGGAGTAAACGTCGAGGTGTTCAAGGATTTCTCGCTCAGGCTATGCCCTATAACCAGCTATGATGCCGAGTCTATGATATCGCAGCTGAAGTCGAGGAACCTGGTCGCGGGCGGCGAGAAACAGTTCAAGATGGTGAAGGAGCTGCTGATGAAAGCGTCAAGACTCATGGTCGACAACGACATAAGCGAACTGGATCTCAATCCCATAATACTGCACGATGACACATACCATGCGGTCGACCTGAGAATAATCGAGTAAGAGCAACGGCTATGGTGATAGAGATGGAGAAAGCTGCAAAGGCAAAGGGCACGAAGGTCGGGAATTACAAAAGCATAGACATAATGATGAACCCGAAGAGCGTAGCGGTCATCGGCGCATCGAACAATCCCGACAAGGTGGGCCACATAATACTCCAGAATTACCTTGACGAGGGCTACGGAGGCAAGATATACCCTGTCAACAACAAAGGCGACTCCGAAATACTGGGCCTCAAGGCGTACAAGAGCATAAGGGACATCAAGGCTCCGGTAGACCTCGCAGTAATAGCCATACCTGCGGCGGCAGTGCCTGCAACGATAAGGGACTGCGGCCTTGCAGGCGTCAGGTCAGCGATCGTAGTCAGCGGCGGATTCGCGGAAGTCGGAAACGTGAAGCTGCAGGAGGAGATGCTGTCTGAGGCTAGGAAATACTCAATCCCGATAATAGGACCCAACTGCCTCGGCGTAACAGATCCCAAGTCAAGGGTGAACACAATGTTCCTGCCCTCATTCAAGATCGACAAGCCAAAAGTGGGAGGGGTGAGCTTCGCGTCGCAGAGCGGTGCCGTGGGTAGCTCCATATTCGACCTGATAGCCCATGAGGGCTTCGGCCTGGCAAAGTTCATATCGTACGGCAATGCAGCCGACATAGATGAGGTAGACATAATAGAATACCTGGCCGGCGACGACGACACCAAGGTGATAGTATTCTATCTAGAAGGAGTGAAGCGCGGCAGGGAATTTTTCGAGGCGGCGAAGAGGGCAAGCCAAGTAAAGCCTACCGTAATAATAAAAGGCGGCATAACTGAGGAAGGGGCCCAGGCGGCGCACTCCCACACAGCATCGCTCGCCGGCAGCTATGAGGCCTACGAAGCGATGTTCAAGCAGGCCGGATTCGCCATAGCCAAGGACATGCAGGAACTCCTCGACTATGCAAAGATATTCGACACGCAGCCACTCACCACCGGCAACAGGATAGCAATAATAA
>JAKBHG010000002.1:0-5114 GCA_021836925.1 Microcaldota archaeon
AGTGACCCGTCACGTGGACTTTATGTACACGCACGACACGGTGGGGTTCGAAGGGCATGCGTTCTGCGCGCTCACGTTGACAAGGTATGTGCCGATCTGGGTTATGCCATCGAGATAGCCGGAAACGTTCACCGGTGTGTATGCAACAACTGAGCTTAAGCCTGCACTAGTGGACACTGTGAATATGATTTCGTGACCGACGCCGTTGCTCTCAGTGCCGACGTATATGTTCTGCACGCCTGCGGGCACGTTTATCAGAACGAGCTGCTTCGCAGGGAATCCCTGTGTTCCGACTGCGGCTGCGACGCTCGCGAGCTTCGATGCCGCGGCCTGCGCATTCGTCGACGAGAGCGTGGAAGAAGCGGTAGATATCTGTATGAATGCGAACACCACTATCGGCAGCAGTATTATGAGGCCGAACGATAGGGTTATCAGCAGCTCAAGGCTCGACTGCCCGCGCACGCGCCCCCTCATCGTACTTCCGAAATGCATCGCGCTCCGCCTTATTCGACTTCCTCTCCGCCCTTTCCGGTGCCTATCTTCCTTATCCTTATCTTCTGCTCCTTCGCCTTGGTGACCCCTCTCCTCAGCCTTTCGAGCGTCTTCTTCAGGGCCTCGTCTATCGTGTACCCGGTCTCGTTGGCATTTATCATGCTCTTGCTGCCCAGGGACACCCTTGCGTACATCTCGTACAGCCTGCCCCTGAGCTTCTTCACGTGCAGTGTGGCGTATTCCGGCTCGACCTCTTCCATCTTGCCTATCCTGTCCATGAACTGCCTCATCTCCTCCCTTATGTCGTCCTCATATTCGTAGGTGCTCGAATCAAGGCCGGAGATGAACACATTGCGCACCGCGATTTCCCTGCCGGCAACAACACTCTCGAGTATGTTGTGCATCGTCACCACGCCGACGGGCTTGCCGCCGCTCACCGCCACTAGCGACGATATGGAGCGCTCGATCATAAGTCTCGCGGCATCGGCCAGGGGGGCCCCGCTTTCCACTTCCATTGGGCTGGCGACCATTATACTCTTTATCGATGCATTGGCAGAGTTGTAGGTCTTCATCTTGAGCTCCGGGCGCCTGTCGGGCAACACCATATGCTGCACGACCATGTCATGGTGCGTTATCATGCCTGCGTACTTTTCGCCGTCCAGTACCACCAGCCTGTTGACGCCATTGTTCCTCATGGCGGTCCGCGCCTGTGCGACGTTGGAATTTATGTCTATCGCGAGAACGGGGGATGTCATCGCGTCCGAGACATTCATGTCTTTGAGCGCGCCGATCGATATGAGCGCCTTGATGATGGTTATCCTGTCGAGGACCCTGGTCGGCTGCCTGCCCGATGCCACGTACGGCAGGGTCTTCACCCTGGACTTGTACAGGTAGTATACCGCATCGTAGATCGTCGTCGTGGGTGTTACCTTCGGAACCCTTATCGCAACCTTGCCTGCCTTCTCGAGCTTCTGGACCTTGAGCCCCTTCCTTGCCCTGTATATTACCCTGGTGTCGAGTATTCCGTAGTACTCGCCGCCCTTCAGTATTATCACGCACGGGTTCTGGTGCACCGCACTCATCACGCCGGTCATCGGCGTGTTGTAATCGAACGTAGGGACTTCCGTCGTGAGGTCCGCAGGTATCCTATCTCTCATTTCCGTTATTAAATCACCAACTCTTCACTCGTCGCTATTGCTATTATAGCTCTGCAAAATTATATATATGGCTTTTACGCGTCGCTTTCTCGCGCTGCGTAGAAAATATATTATAGTTGCATGTAAGATAGTGATAACGTCCCATGCCAGGATGGCGGATCGGCTACGCGGCCGCCTGCAGAGCGGTGTAAGAGGGTTCAACTCCCTCTCCTGGCTATTTTCAATTCCTGTTCCCTGTTCCTTGTCCCAGATCAATCCTTGACAGAGAGCTCGTCGAGCGCCTTGTCCAGGATAATCGTCGATTCGTTGTCCTTGCCGGCTATGGTCTGCGACGATGGCGGCTTTATCCCCCTCGCGATAAACCTGTCCTCGAATGTATCGCCATTCTCCCAATCGAAGAATACTCCGGTGCTCATGCTGTCAGGAGTCTCTTCGAACAGAGCAGAGAGAGCCTTCATGCGCTTGTCGTTTACCTCCTTCGTGTCCTTGGGGTTCTTGACCTTTCCATCATAGTCGTCAGGCAGCTTGTGGGTGTGCTGGGCAAACCAGTTGGCGGACGTGTAATCTGCGTTGTAGGTGGGGCATCCCTGCAGTATGTCGACGAGCGCGAGGCCCTTGTGCTTCAGCGCCTTTGTCATTATCTCAGTCTGCTCCTTGACGTTGTAGCTCCCAGTCCTCGCTATGAAAGTGTATCCCGCCATGAGCGCGATCGCGAGGGGATTGAGCGCCCCGTTTATGTTCGGAGCAGGCATAGACTTGGCCTTCCTGCCTTCGGGCAGTGTAGGGCTGGCCTGGCCTTTCGTGAGCGAGTATACCCCATTGTCATGTATGAAAAGCTTTATGTCGACGTTCCTCCTGCCTGCGCTGACGAAGTGGCCGGCACCTATGCCGTATGTATCGCCGTCTCCGCTGTCTATTATCACGCTCAGCTCAGGGTTGGCGAGCTTTATGCCCTCTGCAAAGGGTATCGCCCTGCCGTGCAGCGTGTGAACTCCATTGGCATTAACAAAATGAGGCAGCTTCGATGAGCAGCCTATGCCTGACACGATCACGGTCTTTTGCGGATCCAGTCCTGCCGCTATTATCGCGTTCTTGACCGATAATAGTATGCCGAAGTCGCCGCAGCCCGGGCACCAGTCGTTGTCCTCGTCGGAAGTCAGTTCTTTTATGCTAGTAGCCATTCAGTACCACCTTGTTCTTTCCTTTCATTACCTCGTCCAGCGCGGACGAGACCTCGTCGTATCTCATGAACCTGCCATTGTACTTGAGTATCTGGTTCCTTATGACCACCCCAGTGACTGACGCGATGTGCTGGCGTAGCTGTCCGGTTATGTTCTGCTCGATGCACACCGAGTTCTTCGCGGATGATATTATCTTTGCGATTTCCGGATCGAGCGGCTCGATGACTTTCACCTGCAGGAATGCAACGTTCTTCTTGCCCGAAACGGCCTCGCGGACAGCGCCGCACGGCCCACCCCATGAAACTGCCAGGAGGTCAGCCTTCTTCGGGTCGCCTTCTATCGAGTATTTCTCGTCCTTGCCAAGGCTCGCCAATATCAGCCCGTACTTCCCGTTCCTCTTTTCCATCATTCTGTTCCTGTTGCTGGGATCCTCGCTTATGTGGCCGTACTCGTCGTGCTCATCCCCTGTTATCCATTCCACGCCCCCGGGAGTACCCATCACCTTTCTGGGCGATATGTTGTCATCGGTGAACTCGAACCTCTTGTAGACATCGCTTGTGCTCGATACGAGCTTGCCCCTTTCGATCCTGTATCTTCCCTTGAATCCCTCGACGAAGCTTCTCGGCATGCTTGAAGATGCCTGGGCCAGCGCCTTCTCGCCAAGGACTATAACCGGCAGTTGGTATCTTTCAGCGTAATTGAACGCGTCTGCCACGATTTCTATGTATTCCTCTATACTCCCGGGCGCGACCACCATCCTGCCGAAGTCGCCGTGCCCCTGATGGACCGCGAACATCAGGTCTCCCTGCTCTGTTCTGGTGGGCTGGCCGGTCGCTGGCGCGCCTCTCTGGTGGTCTACGACCACAAGCGGTATCTCACTCATGCCGGCATACGTTATAGTCTCGGTCATAAGCGATAAGCCCGGGCCCGAGGTCGAGGTAGACGCCCTGTATCCCGCGTGCGCCGCTCCCGTCGCCATCGCTATCACGGCGAGTTCGCTCTCCGGCTGCACCGTCCTTATGCCGAATTCCGTATGCGATTCGAGGAATGTGCTCTCGTCGCTCGCGGGCGTTATCGGGTAATACACCTGCATCTTGCAGCCGGCTATGGCTTTGCCGAGCGCGGCTGCAGTGAAACCTTCCATATAGAGAAGATCCTTGCTGCCGATCACATCCAGTTTCATAATCGGCTTGAGGCCTGCGTCCGTGATGTACTTGAAGGCCTCATCGGCGACTGTCGTGTCCATGTCTATTACCGACACGGGCTTCTTCGCAAATTCCTTCTTTACCGCGGCGTCTATGTCTGCGCTGGAGAAGCCCATCAGGAATGCCGAGACAGCGACGCATATTATGTTCTTTGCTATGGCGACGTTGTTGCCGGGAAGCTTCAGCTTCGCAGCTGCGGCGCCTATTATTTTATCGAAATCCACCTGCACTATGCTTATGTCGCTGCGTTTTATGAGCTTTGGGTCTATGCTGGCGTCCACTATGAGCGTGCCGCCTGGCTTGACATCCTTTATGTGGCCGTCCTGTACGGCCTCGTTCCTCTTGTTCGTCTCGCCGAACACCGACTCCTTGTCGAAGAATACGGCTATGTCAACCAGGCCTGGTATCGCTGATATATCCTTGTCGGACACCCTCACAGTGAAGAAGCTGTGCATGCCCTTTATGTTGGAGAAGTATTCCCTGTATCCGAATACGTTGTATCCGAACTTCATCATCAGCCTGGCGAAGAGGCCTAGGGCGGAATCTATCCCACTGCCTTGTTTACCCCCTGTCATCCAATTTATATCCACCATCTAAACCACTGCATATTCGAGACAGAAACTTCACGGCTCTGGCTAAATACAGATACAAATACAAAAATACGAATAAATATGTGACATTTCATACGAGGCATAGATGTAAAAGAGGGCGCCGGGCTGCACAGACGCACATCATGGGAACAGCACATGCGAACTTGCAATGCTGCACATCGTGTACGGAAATTGTGAGGGTCAGACATCGAGCACGACACTCATCGAATACATGTCTTTCCTCTTCGATATCTTCAGCCTATATCTGGAGACGCCTTTGACGTCAAACCTTCTACATTTCGGATCCTGGTCGATCCCTTCCACCTTTGAGCTTATGCCGTACACCCCTCCCTTTTCACCCATCTCAATTTTTGAGACCTTGAAAGGCGAAAGGCCGTTCGCGTCGGCCTTCGAAAGCGCATCCTGAAGGGCCAGCCATGCCAGCTCTTCGAGGCTGTCGGCCTTTTCCCTTATCTCGAATGCATGCAC
>JAKBHG010000002.1:5124-17536 GCA_021836925.1 Microcaldota archaeon
ATGCACTGCAGCACCGGCCTTGCTCCTCTTCGCCACTGTGCTGAGGTATGATATGGTATCGAAGAGCGCGAGGAGCGCGTTGGTGAACAGTTCGTCGGGGCTGCCTCCGCGGGCAACGAACTCTATGTCCGCAGTATGATTGACGAACCTGTAGCCGCGTAGCTGCATTGTATCATGTTATAGTTCACAGGCAAGGTATTTTAACGGAGCGCACGCTGCGCCGCCGGATACGGCAGCCTATTAAATGTTTATCGACAATTATCTCTGTCCTGTGAAGAAAAGAGTAACTTCTGAAAAGTGATGATGCCCATTACGGCGGAGGACAAAATGGTGTTTTCTTGAGAGGTGTCGGTCCGAAAACTATAGGGATAGCGGTCCTTTTTGTGGCATTCCTTCTGGGTTCTGTGAACTCCATAGCTAGGACGAGTTTCAGCATACTCGACACCGACTCAACCACCTACATAATAATCGTAATGCTGATGATCTTCGCGTTCATAGCATTCTACCTCAAGGAGGACCTGAAGCTGAGCACCAGCAAGAAAACAATAGCGATAGGCGCGGGCCTGTTCGTGGCATATGTGGTGGTGCTGTCATACCTCAGGGTCTCGATGTCGTACGCCTTCGCAACGTACAGGATAGACGGCATAATGTTTCCGCTCCTGCTGGCATCGCTCATCGTCACGCTGTTCGGCCTGGGGTCGCTGAAGAGGTTCAACAGGCTCATAGTGTATTCCGTTTTTGCATCTCCGCTGCTGCTGATGCCGTTCATACTCGCGAACGGGGTGTTCGCAAATTTCAACGCAGGCATAGTGTATGGGATACTGAAAGCGGCAGGCATAAATGCAGTCAAGAGCGGGATAACAATAGGCGGAGCATCCGCCTCGACGATAACCATAGCCAACACATGCGTGCCTCTTGGAATATTCATAGCTACGGTCATGCTTCTGCTGCCACTGGCCTACCTGTACGATGGAAAGCTTTCGAGGAAGGCTCTCTGGGTAGGGTCTGCTGTAGCGGCAGTGCTGGTGTTGAACATATTTAGGATGTCGGCGATAGCGCTAGTGTGGGCGAACAGCGGCATAAGCGGGGCCGTGACGCTCTTCCATGAGTTCGCCGGCGCGTTCATATTCTACATAGTCATAGCACTATTCGTACTGCTCGCAGGCAGGTTCGGACTCTCGCTTCGCGGCGCCAGGATAACGAAGAGGAGTTACGCGGCAACCCGCAATGCCAAGCTGCCATTATATCCTATAACTTTCGCGCTGTTGTTTGGGATTCTCGCCTTCATACTTACGATGTCGTACAGCAGCATGCTATATGCCAGTGCAGCCAACTTCTCAAGTTCCTACAACGCAACAGCGAACCCGCAGCAGCTCGTAGGGGTGGAGCTAGGGGCGCTTCGCGCCAACGGGTTCAACGTGAGCAACGAAGGCGCAATGCAGTCGTTCGAGGTATATGCGGCAAGGGACGCGGGCAACACCTCTGCGAATTCGACCATTTACATAGTGTCAGGGTATCTCGACAAGCCAGTGCCGGGAGTGCAGATGTTCAGGAACACCTCTGTCAGCAACGTTACGGCAGAGCTGCTTCCGAACGGGATATCCCTTATCAGCGCCGAGTCGACATCTAACAGCACCGTATTCCATCTGAACTACTTCTCTGAACCTTATCTAGTCAACGGCTCAGAGGTGTCGGTAAACTACGAGATGTTCGCCACTGCTGGCAGAGGAGTAGGAATCTGCGGGAACGGATCGGTGAACAGAGGGCCCACAATAACCGCGGCCGTAGACGGCTTCGAGTCTGCGATCTATAACTTCCTTTCAGGGCATTTCGGCAGAACGGCCCCGCTCTGCTATGCATATGAGATAGCGTCAAAGGCTTCATGATGAAGGGCAAGAAACAGCGCGAACAGGACATGAAGGCAATAAACGCCGAGTATGCAAGCCTTCCGAAAGGCAGGGAATGGTACCTTAGCGGCAGGCTCGTGAAGGGAGAGGGGCCGCTGGACAGCAGAGTCATGGTCATAGGGCAGGCCCCGGGCAGGTTCGAGGATATCTCAGGAAGGCCATTCATAGGTGCGAGCGGCAGGCTTCTTGACAGGCTGCTGGGCATTGCAGGCCTGAAGAGGGAGGAGGTTTACATAACGAGCGTGGTGCAGTTCTTCCCGCCGAAAAACAGGAAGCCATCCGATCGCGAGATAACAGAATGCCTGCCTTTCCTGAAGAGGCAGATGGAGGTGATAAGGCCGAAGGTCACCGTGCTCCTCGGCGCGGTGTCAGCAGGCACCCTGGTAGGCAAGGGAAAGGTAATGTCTGAGCATGGCACCTTCGTCAGAAAGGACGGGACCGCCTATTTCGTAACGCTGCATCCGGCAGCAGGGGTAAGGCTTAAGAAAAACGTGCCGATACTCGAAAATGACTTCAGACTTCTCGGCAAGATGTTCTCGGAAATTGATGCGTAAAGCACCGCATGGCACTTATTTTGCGTATAGAGGGCCTGCAACAGCTAGTGCATTGCAGGCCCTATTACGCTATGGGGGTGAAACAATTAGCGTGTTTGCCGTCTTGCCCGGGTCGAACTTGTAGTAGACCTTGTGGCCGAGCTGATATCTCTCGATCAGGCCTGCTTTGTGCAGCCTGTTAAGGTGCGCCGAAGCGGCGTTCCTTCCCTTGTACTTCATGGCCGTCTTTAGGTCGTCCGCGCATGCCATGTCGTGTATCTGTATGAACTGGAGTATTCTCTTGTCCAGCTCCGACACCGGCATCTCCTTTATCCGCGTCGTCACATCAGGCTGCTGCGGCTTGCTCTGCCGCTCCTCTGCCTGTTGTTCAGCATGTACGGGGCGAGCCTCCTTCTGCTCGCCGCCTTCCATGATGTCTAAAAGGGCGTTCTCCATTCTTTCTAGGCTGTCGGACATGCTTTTCAAAAGCAGCGTTGTTCTCTTATTTTCTTCTACCATATGCTTTACTAGGGTCGCGAAGGATTCGTTGCTGCTTGTCTCCTTGCCATAGCCACTCTCGATCAGCCTATTGCCCTCAAGTTTCTCCTTTGCAATAGCGTGAAGCTGCCTTTTTATATTTTGCAGTTCATTATTGATGTTGCCATTTGATGAATTTCGTGAAACCATTGAACACACTTGCGAACAGATCATGACACATGCGTGGTCAAATCATGCATGAATCATGATTGAGTCATGATTCTATTTGTGTATACTCAGATATTTAAAGCTTTCTGACGAGAGGGGGCCTCCAATGATTAGTGGAAGTCCATATTTCACCCATGGGCTTTCTTCATGCGTTCGACGCAACAGGATACAGGAGCTGTGAGGGCGCTCTGGACAAATAAATAAATAAGCTAAGGACAATTAGTATTGGCGACGCATGTCGAAGGAGTCATCAGCGGCGACTATGGTGCAGTAGATGGACCAGCTTTACATACCACATGAGCGCATAAAGGCGCTCGTGAAGAGCAGGGATTTGCAGAAGATAGAGAGGGCCAGCTCCTGCAGCATAAAACCGGAGGACGGAAGGGTGACCATAGACGGCGATCCGTACGAGCAACTGCTTCTCAAGAATGTGCTTGCGGCATATGGTAATGGCTTCGACGCCGACAGCGCTCTGCTCCTCATGAACGATGATTATTACATGTCAGTGATAGACATGTCGCTCTATGCGAAGAACAGAAGCAGGACACAGCAGCTCAAGGCAAGGATAATCGGCGAGAATGGGAAGACGAAGAGGTATGTAGAGACGGTGAGCTCCGCCAAGATAAGCGTGTACGGCGAGCACATATGCGTAATAGGGGAGAGCGAAGCGATAGACGAAGCAGAGGCGGCAATCTATTCGCTGCTGAAGGGGGAGAAGCACAAGACCGCCTACAGCAAGATGGAAGCGGCTCACAGGAAGAACAAAGCCGCAAGGAAGAGAATAATCTGATGGTGTAAGAGTGGCGACCAGGAACGCGGATGAGATATTCAAGGAATTCAAGGAGCATTCTGTGGCTGAGTTCTTCAAAAAGAACAGGTAGATGCTCGGCTATTCCGGGAAGGTAAGATCGCTTGTGACCGCAGTGCACGAGTACGTTACAAATTCGCGCGATGCATGCGAGGAGGCGGGCATACTGCCTACGATAGAGGTAAAGGTCGAGCAGACCGGCGAGGAAAGGTACAGGGTCACAGTCAGGGATAACGGGCCAGGCATACCGCAGAATTTCGCAGGCAAGGCGCTTGCGACCATACTATCAGGCACGAAGTTCCATAGGTACATGCAGCAGCGCGGGCAGCAGGGAATAGGCGCCGCCGGCTGCACAATGTTCGCACAGATAACTACTGGAAAGCCGATACACTTCAGGTCCGGCACGGACAGCAGCAAGGCATACGGGTGCGACATATCAATAGATACGGTGAAGAACAGGCCGCAGGTAATGAACGTTACCGCCATTGATGGCGAGTTCCACGGAAGCGAGATCACTGCGGAGTTGGCCGACGTCAAGTATGAGAACAGCGACAGGAGCGTCTATGAGTACCTGAGGAGGACGGCCCTCTCCAATCCGCATCTGGAGCTCAGGTTCACGGATCCCAATGGCGTCGAGAGCGTCTTCATGCGCGCGACGGACCAGGTACCCCAGAGGCCCAAGGTCGCACAGCCGCACCCTCTCGGCATGAGTATAAACGATCTCCTCGACCTTGCGAAGGTGAGCCAGAACAACAAGATATCCGCTTTCCTTATCGAGAGCTTTTCCAGATTCAGCCAGAACAAGCTGAACGAGGTGAAGGACATCGCAAAGGAGGTCGACTTCTCGAAGGCGCCTAAGGATATGAGTTGGACTGACGCGGAGAACATAATAAAAGCCATAAAGAGCGTCAAGTGGATCGCCCCGGACGCCAGCTACATAATACCGATAGGAAAGGAGCAGATGGAGGTCGCTGTGAGAAACATACTGAATCCTGATTTCATGAGTGTGGTCGAGAGGAAGCCGCAGGTGTTCCGCGGCGGGGTCCCGTTCATAGTCGAGGCGGCTGTAGCATACGGCGGACAGGCGGGCAGGAGTTCTGATGACGGCCAGCGCGGGAGCCTGATGAGGTTCGCCAACAGGGTGCCGCTGCTCTACGACGGGGGATCCTGCGCGATAACGGAATCGGTTCGGAACCTGCAGTGGAAAAGGTATGGCCTGGACATGGAGACGCAGCCCGTAAGCGTATGCGTCAACGTCTCTTCGGTACACATCCCTTACTCAGGAGTGGGAAAGGAGGCCATAGCCCAGGAAGAGGAGATAATGTTCGAGATAAGGCTGGCGATCATGGACGCACTCAGGGGAGTGCAAAGGTACGTGAGCGGCAAGAAGCAGGCCAGCCATGAAATGAGCAGGTACAAGCTAATCATGAGATATACGTCGCAGCTGGCATCCGACCTCGGCGACATGTCGGGCGCCGACAAGGATAAACTCGAGGCGGAGCTGAAGGAGCTCGTCGAGATGCATTATCCGAAAGTGAAAGACGCGCTGGACGAGAAGGAGGAAATGGGCGGGAACAGCGGCAGCGAGAGCGGAGAGAACGCAGAAGCAGAGTCCTGACTACACGCCCATCCCTTTCAGGCCTTCTCACTACGTGGTCAGCCCCATATCTCGGCAGGGTTGTCCGCATCGACAAGCTTGACGTGGCCCTCGGATATGTATATCCTTAGCCTGTCTATCTCTGCGGATGCATTCCTGAATAGCAGGTCATGGAAGTCCTCCAGCCTTGAGCTGTTGAGGAACGCTATGTATGTAGTAGAGCCCGGGTAGATTGGTATGTCGCTGAACTTGCTTGTTTTCGAGTATATGACTACATACGCCTTCTCACCTTTCAGCGTCACTACCATGTCGGCGGTGTCGCTCGCGTCTATGTCTGTGAAGAAGTAGGCGTGCGTGACGAAGTATATCCTGAGCTTCTTGAACGTCGAAAGGTACTCGATGTCATGTCCGCTCTTCTCAATCCACTCCTTCGGCGCATAGAGCCCGTCGGCGGATTCCATGAGCCCGTTCAGTATCAACTGGTCCAGCATTATGTCGAGGTTGCTGAACGTCAGGCTGACCGGCAGGTTGTTGTGCTTTATGTAGTCCGCTATCGAGTTCCTGAGCTCGGTCTGCGATAGGGGCATGTACTTCCAGCGATAGTGGAGGTTGACGCGGTCGAACACGTTCAGTATGTCGTTCGGCTTTATTGATATCCTCTCCTTCGGAGGGGCAGGTATGTCCGCCACGTCGATGTAGAACTCGTCCCTGTTTGGCGCCTTGACGAGCTTCACCTCGAGCAGTACTATGATGAGCACTATCGCTATCTCTATGTACTCCTTGTTTATCGCGAATGAGAATCCCTTATTCACGCTTACGAAAGAGTAGGCCGCATTAAGGGTTGCCACCGAGAAGTTAAGATTGCCTTTTGGCACCGTGGCCCCTCTCGGGAGCAGGTAGACGATCTGGCCGTTCGTGACAGTCCCGCTCTGCGGATATTGGCCGTTCAGGGTTATCGCATATGTTACGTTGCTTATCGGGACGCCCCCTGCGGATATGCCTAGCGTGAAGTTCTTCGCACCTATGTTCTGGCTGATCATCGATACGCTTATCTGGGGTACGTCGAACAGCGCGGAGCCTATAGTGTGCCCGCCGGAAGCCACCACTGCGATGTACCTGCCGGTAGGGAGGTTAAAGCGTACGTCTTTTATGAACGTGAAGTTGCCGCTCGCCTGCACCGATGACAGCGGTATGGTGTCGACGGCGCGCATCGACGAGTTATACACTGTGATCACGGGACGCTCGTATACTGTAGTAGACGAGCCGGTGAATATGTCTATTGCCACCTGGCTGTCAGTACCCGGCAGCACCGTGGTTCCCATCGAGACCGTGCCGTTGAGATATGCCTTGGGCCTGAAGTATACGTAGAAGGGGCCGGACTTCTCGCCGTTTGCAGCGGCATCGAGCACCACGCGCCCGTATGCCCCGTTGAGGGTCGAGATAACAGGTATGCTTATGTGGAGTGTGCTGTTGGTCATACGCAGCACAATGGTTCCCGTCGCGCTGGATGACGTGGTGTTGATAAGGGTGCTGCCTTCCGCGTATGTCGGGAGCCAGAACAGCTGGTATGCCGCCTTTGCGATGTCGGCCGCAAGGGCCTGCTGCGTCTTCCATGTAGTGGGGTAGTTGGAGAATGCGACAAACGATCCGTTGGCATAGTTGACGTAGCTTATCGCGCCGTACTGCGCCCCGTTTGTCAGGTAGAATGTGCTTTGGTTGAAGATGTAGCCAGGCGTGGCCGTGGCACCGCGCGGAGCCGTGGAGAGGAACGATGGCACTATTGATGAGTTCACCGGCACGATGACCGAGCCTGACAGCAGCATGTTGGAGAGGCCGCCTCCGATATATATAACGCTCACGCCCTTGTTCATTAGGTACTGCATCAGCGTAAGGTTGCTGTTCTGCATCGGAAGGAGCATCTGCTCGGGCAGCAGCCCGCTCTGCACTATCAGTATGGAGCCGTTACTTATCGAAGTTATGTTGTTAAGCCCTATCGAGCCGAGGCCCGTGGAGTTCAACAGGCCATATTTTATCAGGTCGGATTGCAGGTAGCTGTCTGTCGCACCCGTATCGCCGCAGTTATAGCATTCTCCGGCAGTCTGCAGCACATAGATGCTGCGCGGCACCGGATCCGCGAACAGTTCCGCGGTGGCGTTTATCGTTGTAGCGTTCGTGTACGAGTAATTCAGCACCGCCACCGGCACGAGCACGCTTGCGTGGCCGTAGTCGGCCGTAGTGAAGGAGCTCAGCGCGCCGTACACTTTCGGCGGCAGCGCGGCGGTGTTGTTGCCAGGCAGCGGGGAGCTGGTGACTATGCTGCGCACTTCCAATATCAGGTATGACATTACGAGCACCAGGACAACTGCGGCTAAGGCGGCCACTATCAGTATCTTCTTCTTAGACCGGTGCGGCTTCTCCGCGCCCTTTTTGCTCATTATCTGCATGCCACACTACCGCTTCTGCGCGTGAGCGCCTCTCATACTATGTCCTTCTTCTTCCTGCTGAATACCTTAATGAACAGCCTTGTAAGCATGTTCTCCTGCCCTTCAGTCTTCTTCAGGATCCTGTATATCCTGACGTACCTGAGCCTGCGCCTGATCTTGACGTAATACTTCATCTCAGCCCCTCAGCTCTATGTAACCCTGGGACACCATCTTGTTCAGAACGTCCTCAATCCTGGTAGAGACGATGTTGTGGTACTTGGAGAACTCGTTTATGTCTATGGTGCCGTCGTGCGACTCAATCCAGTCCTCAACCATCACCATCAGCGATTCATCCGAATAAGCCTCCAGCTTCGACATCCTGTCCTTCAGCACCTTGCTGTCGCTCTCGAGCTGAGTCGCCTTGACAAGCAGCTCCTTGTTGGATGCCTGCAGCTCGAGGTTCAGCCTCTTCAGTTCCCTGTACTCGTTGAACAGCGAGTCGTAGTTGTTGAACAGGGAGCTATAGCTGGGCGAGAGCGCGTTTATCACGTCGTCTATCGCCGAGTCGACGTGCTGGAAAAGGTCCGCGTCGTCCACTACGTACACGTCGGATACGAGGGACATGACGGCCAGAAGGTTCTTGAGGACGAACAGCCGCCTCATCTTGACGCTGGCATCCCTTGAGCGGGTGTAGCTGACCGTCAGGGCGCTGCGGCCGAACTCCAGTATGTAGAACAGGTACGGCTTCTTCTGTATGTCCCTGCTCTCTATCCTTACAAGGGTGAGCTTGTCGGCCTCTGCCTTCATGCTGTACATCTGCAATGATGAGAATCTCTGAGATAACTCCTTGAACTCGCCTTTTATGCTGGCCTTGAACTGTATCTCCTCAGTGTCGGGCTCAGCCCCTTTCATCTCATCGGCCATTGAAGCACACCGGTTGCAGCCTTCGAACGATTGTCGCTATCAGCATAATAAGCGGTCGTACTAATAAAATACCTTCGCATCCACACCCAAATCGCCGCGAAAGTCACTTCCTCTGCCTCTTCCTAGGGGCCTTTCTGCGCCTTCCAGAGAGCCTGGACAGAGCCTGCCCTGCCGATGCCTGCGCGGCGGGGCTCTTCTGCCCTGGCTTGCGGCGCTCGTCAGGTATGTCTAGGGCCGGCATGTAGCTTATCTGCGCGAGCAGGTAGAGGAAGAGCATGAGCGCGAACCCGTATGCGAGAGCGAGTAGCTTGGATGCGCTGACTATCACCATCAGGGCGGTGAACACTGCGCCAAGGCCTACGTATGTGAACTCCTTGCGCACGTAGCTGTTCCTCATCTTCTTGTACTTGGGATAGTCCTCCCTGCAAACCACGAGGTTGAATCTCCTTGCATTGAGGTCGCCCCTGCCCGTGACTATCCTTACGCCGTGTATGAGCTTCTTATACACCTTGAATATGCTGTCCTCGCTTATCGCTATTCCCGGCTTCTCGTTGCCGCACATTATGCACCTGTCCCCCGAATTTGCACCCATCAAAAAACACCTCAGCCGAAATCTATAGTCGCGTCGTACACCCTGCCAGTCCTTGCGATTATCCTCTGTTCGTCGACGGAGCTCATCGCGTCCGATATCGTGAGATCGTCGAGGCCGAGCCTCCTCAGCACGTTCGTTATCTTATCGCGCTCCAGGCCAGTCTTTTCCAGCATGGATATGAACGATATTATGTTGACGTGCCTGTGCGCCTTCTCCATGCCGCTGAGCAGCGACGCGAGCTCCTTCTCGTCGAGGCCGAACGCCACGAGCACGTGCCTCAGCTCCTGCCTCGATATCGTGTACGTCTTCGCTTCAGCCATTCTCGGCACCCGTGGAGGAGAGTATCCTCGTTATTATTATGTCGTCGATTCCGAGGCTCTTCAGGAACGACACTATGTTCGGCACCGTTATGTTGTTGTCCCTCATGAGGCTGACGAACTCGGCTATCTTTATGCTCCTCTTCTGCTCGTCCATCTCCTTGAATATCGTGCCTATCGCATCGTTGGTGAAGTTATACTCCACGAACTTGTTCTTCAGCTCGTCCTGCTCGAACTGGTAGTCCTTCTGTATGAGGTTGGCAGATATCTCGCTCTGGGTAAGCACGCTCGAGAGATCCAGGGTGTAGACCTGCAGGGGCTCCTCGCCGTGTATTCTCTCAAGCACGAACGTGCCGGGGAACTTGAGCGATGTCTGGAACGCCATGACCACTGCGGCCTGGCCGACGCCGAATTTGCTTATCTCCGAGCGTATGTGGTCGGAGAAGCTCATCGATCCCTGGAGGTAGTTGAGGAATTTCTCGAACTTTATGCTGAGTATGAAGTTGGTGCCTACGTTGGAGAATATCGCCTCGTTTATGTCTGTGGGGCTCTGCGAGGCCACTATCAGTCCGAACTGGTACTTCCTGCCCTCCCTAACGATGGTTATCGCGTCGCTCTTGTCGTCGCTTGCGACCTTCCACGCCTCGTCGAGGACCACAAGCGTCTTCAGGCCCTTGCCCTCGCTCCATCCTTCTGATCTCATTATCTCCTTGAGCGTCTGCAGTATGAAAAGCGCGGCAAGAGCCCTGAACCTCTCGTCCGAGAGGCTCGAGAGGTCTATGTCGACGAGCCCGGATGATGCGAGCTTCGCCACGTTTATTGTGCTCTTCCTTGCGAAGTAGTCCTCGCCCTCGCGGGCGAACTGCCTAAGCCTGTATATCGCGTTCTCCATCTCCGCAGGGTACTGGTACGTGCCCTCCTGCAGCTTTTCTTGCAGAAGCGATATGACGTTCTTCAGCGTGGGTGCATCCTTGCCCGCCTGCGCCTTCTCCGATATGTTGAACCCCATGTTGACGTAAGACTGCTCGATCGCCTCCTCTGTCAGCCTCTTCTGCTCCGGGAACTCGCTTATGTCTGTAAGTATGTCGAATGAGTTCATGATCTGCTTGGTTCTGTCCATGGGCCTTATGCCCTCGACGTCCATTATGTTTATGCTGTCGCCCTTGCCGAGCGAGACCACCGTGCCGCCGCTCTGGGCCACCCACGACTTGTATTCGCCGGCCCAGTCGATTATGACCGCGTTGGTGTTCCATATGTAGCTGGCCCTTATCAGGAATGTCTTGACGAAGTAGCTCTTTCCCGCCCCTGTTATTCCCACTACCGCTATGTGCGGATTTGTAAGGTTGAGGTGCGACCACGTGAACGGTATCTTGAACACTTTCGTGATTCCTATGTATATTGATTTCATCAGGTCGCCGAGAAGCGCTGTTGCCGGCGGCTCCGGAGGCCTCGACAGGAACGACCTCTTCGCTATCTCATTGCTCATTATCTGCTGCAGTTTCAGCATGCTCATTCCATCACCCTTGCGTATCGAAGCTCTGCGCCATCTCGCCGTATCTCGACGGCAGCGCGAAGTTGTACTTGAACAGGTAGTAAAGCTCGCGGCCCGCGACCCTGCTTATCGAGAGATCCATGGAGCTGAACGTTACCTTTACCTGGTCAGACTGGTAGTTCAGGCTGTCCAGCGCCTCCTTCTCGCTGATGCCCACTGCGCTCGTCTCGATGTACATCAGTGCGCTTATCGGCCTCTCGCCCTGCGATATCCTGTCTATCTTGGCCTGTATAGTGTTTATCTTCCTCTGTATGTCGGTGACCGCCACCTCGGGATTGCTGCCCTGCATGGCCCTGGCGAGCTGGAACTCCTGGTAGCTCCTCCTGCCCTCAAGGTCATCCCTCACCTTCTGTATGTCCAGCCCGGAAGCAAGCACGTGGAACTTCATCGGGAAGCCTATGTTGGACACAATGCGCTCCCATGTTTCCGGCGCGGATATCATCTTGTATTCGTCGTCCTGCTCGGCGGTCTCCACCTTGAACGTGTACGAGTACAGGTTGGCGGTCAGGTAGCCCGTGGCGTAGTAGAGCCCGTTCACCTCCTTCACTATGGCGTTCTGCTGCTTCGGTATCTTGTAGTTTGCCGCAGGCTGGAAACTGACGTTGAAAATCGACGTAAACGTCGGGAATATCACGAAGTCGGCCCAGTTCATGCCGACTATCATCAGTACCGTGAACAGGTTCAGCGCTATCGCTATCATCGAGTATATCCCGCCGCCGAAGTCGCCGAGGAGCACGAATACCATTATGGGTACCATCAGCGAGAACAGCAGATATATCATTCCGTCCCTGTCCATCTCATATGACCTCTTCCTGTATATCCTTGTTTATCTTCGCATGCATCGTCGATACCGGTATCAGGTATTCGGGCTCGACGAGCTTGAGCAGCTCGGTGCCGGTAACTATGCTGGGTGATACGCCGAAGGTCGAGCCTATCGCGGCCATCAGCTCCTTCGCTTTCTGCTGCGCGATGCTTGATGCCTCGAACTCCTTTATGCCTGTGGCGGATATGCATGCATATGAGAACAGCTCGTAGGAGGTGACGGTGCTTACGT
>JAKBHG010000051.1 GCA_021836925.1 Microcaldota archaeon
TGACGCACGCTGACTACTGGCTTTACTCGAAGCTCAACTCGAAGATAAAAAAGGCTACCGAGAACATGGATGCGCTCGACTTCAGGGACGCATACGTTGACGTGTACTACAACTCGATGATAGAAATAAGGCAGTACACCGACATGGGAGGCGCAAACAAGCTTGTGCTCCAGGAGTTCATCGAGGACATATCGCTGATGCTCTCGCCGATAATGCCCTATATCTCCGAAGAGCTGTGGCACAGGCTTGGCAAGGAGACGTTCTCATCGAAAGAGCACTGGCCGAGCTCTAGCGATGACATGATAAATGATGGCATAGAGCAGATGCAGCAGATGGTGTTCGATACCGTGGCCGATGCGGCAGAAGCGATAAAGCTCACTTCAAAGATGAAGGGCAATGAAGGCAAGGCGCCAGATATCGTCAGGATAGCAATCGCGGACGACTGGAAGACCGCGGCGTACAACGCGCTAATCGATGCCGGCAGCATAACCGAGGCGCTGAAGCGCGACGAGCTGGCGGAAATGGACAAGGAAACGGTCTCGAAATTCCTGGCGCCGATGATGAAAAAGATTCACGGGGCGCCGCGCATGGAAATGTCGCAGGATGAGGCACTCTCGGCGTTCATCGAATCGAGAAACTATCTCGAAGCGAAGCTCGGCACAAAGGTGGTAATCGAGCGCGAGAGGGAATCTAAATCGCAGAGGGCCCAGCGCGCATCGCCGCAGAAACCGAGCATAGACGTCGAATGGAGATGAGGTAGGTATGCATGCCGAAGCGCGGAATGCTTGAAAAGTTCGACGTTTTTGTTTTCGATTGGGACGGCACGCTGGCCAACATGCGCTTTGTGCTAAGGCTGTCAGACATGTACAAGCGCGCATTTGTGCGGAAGAAGAACCTGAACGAGTATTTAGAGATAGAAGCCGCCCCGGACAGCGCGGAATCTAGGGCGATTGTAAAGCGCGAGGAGCGGAAGAACGAAGTCCTCTCGGTGCTATATGACATGATGTTCTCTTTCAACAAACCAAGGCTGCAGAAGGGATCGCTTGAGGCCGTGAGATACCTGCGATCGAGGCACAAACGCGTCGCACTCCTAACCAACGGCGCATATTACAGGGTTAACAAGGAGATAGGGCACACCGGCATGAACGACATGTTCGAGGACGTGGTGAGCATGAGGACGATGGGCTCAATGAAGCCGGATCCCCGTGGGCTATTGCACCTAGTCAAGCGCATGAACGTCGACAGGAAGAGGGTCGTGTACATAGGTGACTCAATCGACGACATACTGGCGGCGAGGTACGCTGGAATCGAGGAGTGCGCCATAGCGGACGGGTTCGACAGCGAGGCCACCCTGAAGAGACTGAAGCCGAACTACCTATTCAGGAACATGGAGCAGTTCTACAGGCATCTAAAAACAAGAGAATAAGTCTCATATGCGTCGGAGCGACGGTTTGAGCTGCATCAGCAAATCCTTTCTCTTGCTGTTGCATCTGGCGATCTGCTCTTCATCCCGTAGCACTTCTGCGATCTCCAGCGCCGTTTTGCACGCATTGAAAACCTCTAGGCGCTGCAGGTTGGAGTTTTTCAACGGCTTATTGCCCTCAGCCATAAATTTGTCCGCCGCATCAAGGTAGCAATCTATCGCCTTTGTGCCATAGAGCCGCGATGTTTCGGCGTCACCTATCCCATTCGAGATCGACATTGCCTTCCAGTAACTCTCTGCGGCGATGGAGAAAATGCCCCTTTCCTTAATCTCATCTGCATATTTAGCGAAGCATTCCGCAGCGCTTTTCCGGTCCCCATCCTTCAGAAATTTCTCTCCTGCGTCATTCAGGCTGTTGCCGAGACGCAACACGTTGAGATCAATGTACTTCACATCTTTCCCTGTGCTTCCGAGCAGCGCATTCCGCATATGCTATCACCCCTTCCAGGCCTTATTCGAGGTATTTGCCGAGCCTCTTCTCCGCGTCATCCCAGTTGACCAGGTTCCACCATGCAGTTATGTAGTCTGGGCGCTTGTTCTTGTACTGTAGGTAGTACGCGTGCTCGAATTCGTCGACAATCAGCACGACTGGCATCTCAGCCAAGTGGTTCATGAAGTGGTTTTCCACGGTCATGATCTGGAGGTTGCCGTTTTCCTGGTCATAGTTGAGCACGGCCCAGCCTGTGCCAGGATTCGAGTTTGCGGCCTCTGTAAAGAACGCCTTGAACCTGTCAAAGCTGCCGTACTGCTTCTCTATGAGATCCGCGAGCCTGCCGCCGGGCTTGCCTCCGCCCTTGCCCTGTTCGGTCATGTTGTTCCAGTAGAGCGTGTGCAGCTTATCGCCGCTGATGTTGAACGTGAGCCCCCTTATAACCCCGTGCAGGTCGTAGCTCTTCTCCTCCTCCTTTATTATGCTGTTAAGCCTGTCTATCAGCTTGTTGGCCGTGTTGACATATCCCTTGTGGTGCGCGTTGTAGTGCACGTCCACTATGTCCTTGCTTATGTACGGTTCAAGGCCGTCCACCTTGTACGGCAGCGGAGGTATCTCATACTTGTGTAGCCCCTTCAATGTCTCATCTGCGTCGTTCATTCTTTCACCCATAATGAAAGTAAAGCGGTCTTTTTTAGAACCTTTGCAAAAAAACATTACGCCTATGGCAGCAATGGCACGGCCAATTCTCACCGAGAGCAAGGTTTAAATATTTGCGAGAGGTATCTACTTACAATACGGAGTAAGGCGTAACTGCTGATTCTACGTAGAAGGACAGATAGAATGGAAGACAACAGTCTGGAAGATAACGGCTTCGAAGAAAGAGGAGAGCGCCGCGATTTTGGCGGAAGAAGGGAAGGAAGAGGCAGAATGCCTATGAAGGCAAACTACTTCATGGAAAAGCCTGTCAAGGTAGGAGATGAGGTTGAGGTCGAGGTTGAGGCCGTCGCATCCCGCGGAGATGGCATAGCGAAGAAGGACGGCTTCGTGATCTTTGTAAAGGGAGCCAAGCAGGGCGACCACCTGAAAGTCAGGATAACAGAGGTCAGGGCAAGGTTTGCGCTTGGCGAAGCAGTCTGACGCCGCATAATTCGGCAGGGCGTACCCCTGCCTATTTATTCTTACTTTTTCATTATTCTGTATCCGCTGAGAAAGCGGACGCTTGCTGAAGGGAAGGTGGCACATTGTACGACATAGAAGTGGACAAGAAGTGGAACGCCTATTGGCTCGAAAAGAAGATGTTCAAGTTCGACAAGGACGATACCGAGAGGCAGCTTTTCGTCATAGACACTCCACCTCCGAATACCAACGGGGATCTTCACATGGGCCAGGCTTACTGGGTAAGCTACATCGACGCGATGGCCAGGTACAAGCGCATGAAGGGCTACAATGTACTCTATCCGCAGGGCTGGGACGCCCAGGGCTTCCCGGTAGAAGTCGCTACTGAACAGAAATACGGCAAGAACCTATCAAGGGAAGAGTTCCGCGCCAAGTGCATTGAGGTAGCCACCCAGAACATGGACGCGATGAAGGAGCTGATGCGCCTGCTGGGCGCGTCTTTCGACGAGTCGCTCGAATACATCACGATGTCAAAGGAGCACTGGAGGAGGGTGCAACTCTCCCTGCTAGCCGCATATGATAGCGGCATGCTTTACAGGGCGAAGCATCCAGTGCTGTGGTGCACGCACTGCAATTCATCCATAGCCAGGGAAGAGACTGAAGACAAGGAAACAGGCACGCAGCTGAACCACATACTGTTCGAGATAGAGGGTTCTGAAGAAAAGCTGGAGATCGCGACCACTAGGCCTGAACTGCTTCACGCATGCGTCGCCGTAGCGGTAAACCCTGATGACGAGAGGTACAAGAAGCTCATAGGAAAGACCGCAGTGACGCCTGTCTACAAGAAGAAGGTAAAAATATTGGCGGATGACATCGTCGACAAGGAGTTCGGCACTGGAGCAGAGATGGTGTGCACGTTCGGAGACAAGAACGACGTAATAATGATGTACAAGCACAAGCTGCCGCTCATCGATGCGATGGACGGCCTTGGCGGCCTTAAAAATACGGACAAGTACGATGGCATGCCGTCGGACAAAGCCCGCAAGCAGGTGCTTGCTGACATAAAGGGGGAGGGCGCGCTCGTGAAGCAGGAAAGCATAACGCACACGGTGAAGGTGCATGACAGGTGCGGCACGCCAGCCGAGCTGCTCTCGTCGATGCAGTGGTTCATAAAGATAAAGGAGCATGCCGAGAGGATAAAGGAGACGGCCGCAAGCATAAAGTGGATACCGAACTCTGAGATCCAGAGGCTGTACGACTGGGCAAACTACATAGAGTGGGACTGGAACATATCTAGGCAGAGAATGTTCGGCACTCCCATACCTTTCTGGTACTGCGAGGAATGCGAATACATATCAAGGCCCGAAGAGGCATCCCTGCCTGTCGATCCGGCAAGGGACAAGCTGAAGGAGGAGAAGTGCCCCAAGTGCGGGCACAGGATGAAAGGCGAGACCGATACCTGCGACGTGTGGGTCGATTCGGCCATAACCCCATTGGTAATCGCAGGCTGGCCTGACGACAAGAAGCTGATGAAGAGGGCGCTGCCGTCGGCGATGAGAATAAACGGCAGGGACATAATAAGGACATGGGACTTCTATACTATACATAGGATAAGGGAGCTCACGGGTGACAAGCCGTGGGAGAACATGCTCGTGCATGGCATGATACTCGGCACCGATGGCAGGGAGATGCACAAGAGCGCAGGCAATGGGGTGACCCCGAAAGAGCTGATGGTGAAATACCCGATTGACGCGATAAGGCTGTGGGTGGCCCTCAGCGGCAGTCTGGAGAAGGACAAGG
>JAKBHG010000052.1 GCA_021836925.1 Microcaldota archaeon
GGTAAAGCTGATGCTCACTTCAACAGGTTTCACCAATCTGAAAATATGCAGGAAAGCCATTGAACTGCTGGAATGAGATCACACCATTATCTCTATCACGGGTATGCCTGACCTCACTATGTTCTCCTCTATCTGTGCCTGCATGTTCTTCGCATCCTCGTAAGAGCCTTTGCGGAGCGATGCCCTTCTCCTTAACAGCTCATCGTTTATATGCAGATACAGTATCAGGTCGCAGTCGAAGACTATCGTGCCAAAAACAGGTTCGCTTGGCTTCACGTTGACATATTTCTTTGCAAGCTTTTCCATTGTCCTTCCGATTTCTGGAGTCCAGGGGCCTTCTGATACCGATGCATCTTCCTCGCTCGTGAGCAGCGGGAACACGAGTTCGTCCATGTCATGAACGCGCAGGCCCCTCATCTTAAGTTCCCGGAGAAGATGGCTCTTCCCGGTGCACGTGGTGCCGACTACAATGATGCGCTTGTCGCAGTTGACCAAGAGGAGGTTCTCGACCTTCTCTGCAAGCTGGTTTTCCCTTGCGTTTATCTTTGTTATTGGAGGCATGGAACCCCTATTTGCCGCTGTTGCTGTGTAAGAACATTAGAGCAGCGCAGCTTAAGAGCACGATTGCTTTATGGCATCTCCTGAGAGGAGCCATAGTTCATGCACGCCCAAAGTGGCATTTACAGCTCTTCCGGTCTGCGGCGAAGAGGCTACAGTGTACTCTGCCAGCCCTGAATCAAACATTGCCCCGCCTGCTGCTACTATATTCTGTATTTGGCTGAATCCGCCTCCCGGTGTTATGACAGGGTTGCTGGCCGTAGAAGCAAATCCGAGTATAAGCGCGTTCTGTGCTGTAGTGGATATTTTAACTGATGGAGTCGCATTGCTACCAGTAGCTTTAGCAGGCAGAGCGGCGTTTGTATCCCATGGAGCTGCTGTATCTGCTCCACTTATGCCAAATGCGATTATAGTTGCATCGTCCGGGGAGCCGGCCAGTGTTGCTGTTATTGGTTCGCTTGATAATTGATTTGAGGAATAAGCCCACCAGACCTCCATATCCGTATAAGATGCTGTAAGCTCCGATAAGTTTGATCTTTCGTGCCATTCACCGCCAGGTATTTTCGGAGATGAAATTGACGAAACCTTCTCTATCGCTGAGGGGTTTTCTGATCCTACCATTACGACAATTATGTCGTTAGCCTGCGTGGTAGACAGTGTGGCAGTTCCTGCCGCAGTGCCAGACCAGGTGTTGCTTGCTGATCCATCAAGTTTCAGAGGAATAGAATTGCACGGAGTGGAATTTCCTACAGCAACTGCTCCGTTCGTCTTGACGCATGCGTCTACCCTCCCAATCTCGCTTACAAGCCCCGTCTGCCCTTGCTCAGTGTACTCCACCCATATCGCGCCGCTGAAGCAGCTGCCGATCGCGCTTTGGGGGATCCGGCATTGGAATAGCAGCTGGTATGTAAATCCATTGAGCATTTGCGTCGTCGGTATTGTGCTGAAGGATGCTGGCGCAGTGCTGTTGAGCGTGCATGCGACGCCTGTGGCGTTTATCGCTGCGGCGTTCCTGCCGACGCTCACGCTCAGGTAGCCCGATGCGTTTAGCAGCGGGTTGCTGCAGAGGAATCCAGGCTGTTGCTGGCAGCCCGCAGGAGTGAATGTCCCGGAATTGAATATGTTCATCAGGAACAGTATCGCGAGCACAACCAGTATGACGAGGATTGCCCATCCGTATGTCATCAGGTATTCAATCGCAGACTGTTGCCTGAGCTTATCCGAGCGCATCGAATCTAGAATTACTTGAGGATGGAAGATTTATAAAGAGAGCGCAGTTGGCAAGGGCTCACGCTACTTCATGATCTTGTCCAGAAGCGGATACGTCTCGAAGAGGCGCTCCTGCTGCAGCTGCTGGTACACCATGTAGATTATTCCCACGGTAAGCAGTATTCCCATTCCTGTCCCTATCGCCCCTGTGAGGGTAGCGAGAGCGGCAAGGAGGCCGACGAATATGCTTCCCAGCACCGTAACAGTGGGGATGTACTTGTTCAGCACGCTCTCTATTATGCGGGGATCTCTCCTGAATCCTGGTATCTGCCAGCCCATGTCACCAAGCTGCTCTGACATCTCCTTCGGGCTCTGGCCGGTCATGCCTACCCAGAACTTCCCGAATATCACGCAGAGGCCGACGAGGACAAGGGTGTATAATATGATGTGTACAAACTCCGGCACCATTATCATGCCGCCCCATGGGAGGTAGAGCTGCGATGAGGACGTGGCAAGATAGTTGAAGTATGCGCCGTAGCCGCCTATTCCATAAGGCGACGGATAGGGAGACGGGAAGACCGGCGAGATCAGATAGAGCAGACCTCCGGTTAGCTGCGGGCCTGCGCTGCTGGGAACGTAGAGGGCGAAGAACTTGATAATATTTCCAGACATTCCGGCAAGGAACCGGAACCAGACAGTAAGGGAGAGTTCCAGGGACGAGGCCAGTATGACTGGCAGCACGCTGACATAGAGGAAAGGTATTGGGAGGCGGCCTCCGACTCCCCTGAGCTGCTCGAATGCCAGAGGCAGCTCCACCTTCGTCTCGTAAGCGTAGATGCTGATCAGGAATATTATTATCGCAAAGAAGAGAGGCCCGAACGCCAGGACTGCGCTGGAGAGCGCAGACGCCCCTCCGTTCTTCAGCGCCGCTGCGGCACCTGGAAGGAGTATGGAGAAGGTTCCCGCAACGATTGAGTATGAGACTCCAGCCGCTATGAATATGTTGATTCCCGACATTATCCCCCACTTCGTCATTATCTCGTCGAGGAATATGATCATTATTGCGCCGACGGCAAGCTGCAGCGCAACTATGCCGAAGGAGGCAGGCCCGGATATCGGGACGAAGCCAGTTGCAACATAGATGACAGATTCTATCACCGCTATCGCTATCGCAGCAGACTTCTGCAGTGTCTGGAATCTTGCCTTCTGCACCGGGTCGTTCATGTCGAGCTTGAACAGTCCAGAACCGGAAAGCAGCTGGAGCACTATGCTGGAGAGCACGATTGGTCCTATACCGACTGTGATAAGGCTTCCTATCTTTCCTGCGAACACTATGCTGATCAGCTGGAGGAAGGGCTGCGAAAGGGTCTGCTGGTTGACCCCGTATGCCACTGTGCTGTACAGCAGGAAATAGATGACAAGCACGCCGGCGGTCCAGACCATCTTCTCTCGAAGTGAGAGCGGGTTGGCAGGACCCCTAATCGTAGGGATGAAGCGCGCTATCTTGTCCATGAAAGCAAGGGATACCATTAGAACACGTACTTTGTGCTAATTTGTCGTTTTTTATTTAGAGTGAGGGTATTTAAACTTTCATCTGTGGAGCGTTTTCAGAAGTTTTTCCAGCGGAAGGGTGTTTATAACCCGCTCCTTTGCGAGCCAGCCCCTCCTCGCCGTGCCTACGCCATACCTCATGAACGCGAAGTGGCCCGTCTGGTGCGCGTCCGTGTTGACCGCGTAGTTGACCTTGTACTTCGATGTCAGCAGTATGTTGGTGTCGTTCAGGTCGAACCTCTGCAGGCAGTTCACCTCCAGCGCGACCCTGTTCCTCCCAGCAGCTTCTGCGACCTTCTCGAGGTCTATATCATAGGCGGACCTGACCCCTATGACGCGGCCGGTTGGATGGCCGAGTATGTGCACGTACCCCGAATCTAGGGCCTTGATCACCCTCTCAGTCATCTCCTTCTTAGGCATATTGAAGTTTGAGTGCACGGATGCGACCAGGCAGTCCATCCTCTTGAGAGTGGCAGGGGCAAGGTCAAGGGAGCCGTCCTTGAGGATCTCTATCTCGGCGCCCTTCAGGATCCTGAACTTCCCATTCAGCGAATCGTTGTACTTGTCTATCTTCTTGAAGTGCGCGTCGAACTGCCTGTCGTTCATCCCCTTGGTTACATAGAGGCTCTTCGTGTGTTCCGTGTTTGCGATGTATTCGTATCCGAGCTTCATGGCTGCGGCTGCCATCTCCTCGAGCGTGTTGTCGCCGTCTGTCGCCTTCGTGTGGCTGTGCAGGTCCCCTCTCATGTCCTTCGGTTCCACAAGCCTTGGAATCCTGTGCTGCAGCGCAAGCTCCACCTCCCCGCGCGCCTCGCGCATCTCCGGCGGCATCCACTGCATGCCAAGCTTCTCGTAGATGCTCTCCTCCTCTGCGCCGCCTATGTTCCTATTCTTTCTGTCAAAAAGGCCATATTCGTTGAGCTTGTATCCCTTCTTCACCGCGATTGTCCGCGTCTGTATGTTGTGGTCCCTGCTGCCTGTGAAGTACTGCACCGCTGCGCCGAAGCTCTGCGGCTCTAGCACGCGAAGGTCGCATGACATCCCGATGTCAAGGTTGACCGTGGATTTGGTCGGCCCCTTCGCGACAATCCCGGAGACTTCCGGAAGCTTGGTGAAGAAGTCCATCACCTTCTGGCCCTCCTTTGATATGGCAAGGATGTCCAGGTCGCCGACAGTGTCCCTCATCCTCCGCGCTGACCCCGCCATCATGACCTTCTCGACGAGCCCGCTGTCCATGAGCGCCTTCACTATCCCCTCACCGACAGGCAGAGCATCGGATATGAGCATCCTCCCCTTGCTGGTCTCCCTGAATGCGAGGCCCTTTGCGATTATCGCCTCGCTCTTTTCGCTGAATCCATCTAGAGCCCTTATCTCGTGCCGCGCAAGCGCCCTCTTCAGGTCGTCGATGTCCTTGATTCCGAGCTTCCTGTACAGCACCATCGCCCGTTTCGCGCCCATGCCTGATATCGAGGTGAGGCATG